>NZ_JANMSQ010000182.1:0-4663 GCF_031389465.1 Pseudolysinimonas sp. | reverse complement strand
TCCAAGTTGCCGATCTCGACGACGTTCGAGCTCGAGGCGGGGAGGTGACCCTCGTCTCCGCCATGCTGCGCGTCGTGCGTATGCGTCTCTTTCCCGGAGTCCATGACCCCGTCGTCGACGTATTCCGTGTCGTCGTGCGCGAATGCGGGACCGGCGCTCATCGTGAGCGCCACCCCCAAGGCAAGCGCAAGTGTTCCGAATCTTTTAGCGACCATGACGAAAGTGCTCCCCTTCAGCAGGTGTCTCGAGTCGAACTCGCTGATTCAAACATGAGCAATCGAACGACCGCCAGGGTTGCCGGACGAAACGCAAGCATCGTGCGTCTCACGCTCGATTTCGCCGCCGATGGCGCCCTTTGTGAGACGATAAGGCTCACCTAACCTTCGAGGAGCCTCGTGACCGTCATCCCCTTTTCGCAGGCATTGCGGGAGCGCACCTGGACCGGCCACGGCGAGAGCGAGAGCGCCGGCTTCATGCACGACCTCATGACGGGCAAGGGCACCCGCGCGGACTACGTCGCGCTCGTCGCGCAGCACTACTTCGTCTACGAGGCGCTTGAGTCGGCGGCGACGCGCTTCGCTGACGACCCCGAAGCGCAGCCGTTCCTCAGCGCCCAGCTCACCCGCATGCCGGCGCTCGAGGTCGACCTCGCGTTCCTGCTCGGCAACACCTGGCGCGACCAGATCGCAACGCTGCCGACCACCGAACGCTACGTCGCCCGCATCCGCGAGATCGAAGCCGAAGGCTGGGCCGGCGGATTCGTCGCCCACCACTACACGCGGTACCTCGGCGACCTGAGCGGTGGACAGGCGATCGGGCGCCTCATGAAGCGCCATTTCGGGTTCGAGACCAACGGCATCCTGTTCTACCTGTTCGACCAGATCGCCGACCCGAAGGCGTTCAAAGAGACGTACCGGGATCAGCTCGACGCTGCCACCTGGGATGAGGCCGAGCGAGAGCGCGTCATCGACGAGGTGCTGTACGCGTACCGCCTCAACACCGAGCTGTTCGAAGACCTCTCCGCCGCCAAAGCCGCCGCGTAAGCGTCGGCCAGCCGCCAAAGCCGCCGCGTAAGTCCGCTGTCTATGAGGCTTTGATTCCAGGGATGGGTTGCGCCGTCGACATGAAGCGCAGCACATTGTCATCGACGATGATGTCGCTCGGCCGTAGCGGTCGGGTGAGGTAGAGGCCCTCGAGCTCCGTGATGCGCGAAAGGGCGACGTAGGTCTGCCCTGGCGCGAACGACCGCGGGCCGAGGTCGATGATGGCGCGATCGTAGGTCTTGCCCTGGGACTTGTGGATGGTGACGGCCCACGCCAGTCGCAACGGGAACTGGGTGAACTCGGCCACGACATCCTTGCGCAGCGTCTTCGTGACGGGTGAGTAGGAGTACTTGTAGCGCTCCCAGACGGCGGGCTGCACCTCGTGCCGTTCACCGTCGACTTCCACGGTGACGGTGTCGCCGATCTTCACGACTTCGCCGATCGTGCCATTCACCCAGCGTCGGTCGCCCCCGACGTCATTGCGCAGGAACATCACCTGCGCCCCGACCTTGAGTTCGAGTTTCTCGTCGGCCGGGTAGGCGCGGTTGCCGAACTCGCCGGTGACTTCGGCGACCGCCGACAGCGACCGGCCGGGCAACCGCCCCAGGCCCTGCGCATTGATGCGGTTCACGGCGGCGTTCGTCGTGGCGAGGGTGATCGCGCCGTCGGTCGGTGCGGGCCGGGCCCCCACCTCGTTGAGCCGGCCCGCCATTTCGGCGGTCACCTGCCCGTGCCGCACCGCGGTGAGCAGCTGCTTGAACTCGAGCTCGTGCTGACGGTGGATGGTGGTGAGCTCGAAGATCCGCAGGTCGGCTTCGCTCCACACCTTCGCGTCGAAGAACCACATCGAGCGGTAGTGGTCGGCGAAGTAGGCACGCTCATCGTTTTCGCCCGGCACGGGAGCCAACTGATACGGGTCGCCGAAGAGCACGAGTTGCACGCCGCCGAACGCCTCGTGCGGACGCTGCCGGGCTTGGCGCAGTGAACGGTCCATGGCGTCCAGCAGGTCGGCGTTCACCATCGACACCTCGTCGACCACCAGGGTGTCGATCGCCGACAGCAGTTTGCGCAACTCGGGCGGCTGGTCGATGTCGTGATCGGCGATGACCCCGATCGGCAGCCGGAACAACGAATGGATGGTCTGCCCGCCGACGTTGAGCGCGGCGACCCCGGTCGGGGCGCAGATCGCCAGCGTGTGCGACGAGTTCCACGACAGGTACTCGAGCAGGGTCGACTTGCCCGTTCCCGCCCGGCCGGTGACGAAGATGTGGTCCCGCGTGTTCTCGATCGCCGCGACTACCGCCTCCTGCTCGGGCGACAGCTCGGGAAGATCCACCGGGCAACTCTAATCCGAGCGGCGACAGCAGCCCGGGCGGTGACGCTGCGTTCGGAGGATGCAAGGGTGCGACGCGCGGTGGTGGCCTGGTTGGTCGTCTTCGCCATCGCGATCGGCGCGGGTGCGGGCGCGTCTACCTCGAGGCGGTGACGCGCGGTGACGCGGAAGGCGCGCTCGGGACCACCCCCTATCCGCGAGATCACTAGTCGCGCTTCGAGCGGCCCGCCAACATCTCGTTGTATGCGGTGAGCTCGGCATCCCCGTCGCGGTCGGCGGCCCGATCGGAACGTTTCGCGTCCCGGGTATCGCTGCGATTCCAGAGGATCGCGACGAGCACCGCAAGCACCACCGTCGGGATTTCGCCGACGCTCCAGGCGATTCCGCCCGCCGCCTGTTGATCCGCCAGCGGCGGCAGCCCCCAGGTGCGCCCCATCGCGCCGTACCAGTCGGCGAGCAGCAGCCCGTGGCTTTCCACCAGCGATAGACCGAAGAAGGCGTGCAGCGCCATCGTCGCCAGCAACAGGATGAGCCGCAGCGGGTACGGCGCCTGTCCGGGGACCGGGTCGATGCCGACGATCGCCTGCGCGAACAGGTACCCGGTGAGCAGGAAGTGGATGATCATCCAGGTGTGGCCGACGTGTTCCTCGGTCGCCCAGCGGAAAATCGGCGTGTAGTAGAAGACCCAGAGGGACGCCGCGAACAGTCCGCCGGCGACGAGCGGATGCGTCATCACCGCCGAGTAGCGCGAGTGCACCATGAGCATGATCCACTCGCGAACCCCGCGGCTGTCGTCATCCCTCTTCTTGATCGCCCGCAGCGCGAGGGTGAGCGGCGCACTCAGCACGAGCAGCACCGGAATCGCCATGCCGAGCAGCATGTGGCCGAGCATGTGGGCGCTGAACAGGTACTGCTCGTAGACGTTGAGGGCGCCATTCGTCACCCAGAACAGCGCGAGCATTCCGGTGACCCAGAGCACCGTGCGGCGGATCGGCCAGCGGTCGCCGCGACGGTGCAGGCGCCACACGCCGGCGAGGTAGAAGAGGATGCCGAAGCCCACCACCAGGAGCCAGAGCAGATCGAGGTCCCACGCGGTGAGCCAGCGGTCGGGGGTGAACTCCGGCGGGAGCGGCTTTCCGGTGAGAATCTCGGCGGCGGTCAGCACTGTCTGTTCGGGCGTGACGGCCGGCACCGGCTTCGCGGTGCGGGCGAGGGCAGCCGCGACCCCCGACGCGATCCCCATCACCGCGAGCTCCGAGGCGACCAGCAACCAGAACCAGCGCGGCGCACCACTCGCGGCGACCTTCTTGACGAGGATGCGGCGCTGCAGCGCGCCGAGCACCCCCAGCCCGCCCAAGGCCGCCACCTTCGCGACCACGAGCGCGCCATACGGGGAGAGCAGACTCGGCAAGTCGCCGACGCGGATGCTCGCGCTCACGTAGCCCGACGTCGCGACGACGACGAAACAGATGAGCGCAATGGTCGAGTAGCGCGGCAGCACGGCGGCGAGACGGTCGGGCGACAGCTTCGAGCGGAGCAACCCGAGCGTGATGAGCCCGCCGAGCCACAGCGCCGCGAAGACCGTGTGCAGCCAGATCGCGGTCACCGCGGCGTCGTGACTGTTGGCACCGGCGGCGTGACCGCCATCCTCGGCGAGCGGGATGAGTGCAATCACCGCGGCAATCGTGACCACCGCCAGCAGCGTTCGGTTGCGCACCGCGAAACAGATGACGGTCAGGAGCGCCCCGACGATCACGAAGATGAGCCACGCCCGGCCGATCGGCACCGCGGTGAGGAAGGTCGCCAGGTCTTGCCCGTAGGCCTCATCGAAGCTGAGGCGAGCCTGGTAGATGCTCGAGAAGGTGAGGAACGACGTGATCGCCCCGCCGACCGCCCAGACTCCGGCGCCCGCGGCGGCGATGTCGAGCGCGCGGCCGAACTCCTGCTCGGCGGAACTCAGCGCAAAGAGGGCGAGCAATAGCGCCCCGAGTGTCGTCGCGACCCCGAGGTTCGCGATCAGCTTCGCGATCGGCAGACCCCAGAGCACGATCGGATCGCCCCCGGCGACGCCGCCTGTCGCGCCGCCGCCGACGCTGAGAGCGACCAGAAGCCCCACGAACGCTGCAATCAGCAGGGCGGCGGGCCCGGCGATCCGGGTGAGGCGTGGCACCCCGAAAGCCTACGGCGCGGTTCGACGCCGGGAACGACGAAGGGCGCCGACTACCCAGTCGGCGCCCGTCGTTGTGGCGTCGGTTCTTGACGGGGGGCGTGAGCGTGCTGCCCGCGG
>NZ_JANMSQ010000087.1:0-5176 GCF_031389465.1 Pseudolysinimonas sp. | reverse complement strand
CGTCGTTCCCGAGGGTCAGACCTCGGGGGTAGGCGGTGTGTTCGGCGCGCGCGGTGCGCGGGGCTTCTTCTCGGGGGCGTCGGTCGTTGCGGGCGCCTCGACAGCGGGGGTCGGGGCGGCGGGCACTTCGGCGGCGGGCGCCTCGGCGATCGGGACGGTCGGGGCGGTTTCGGGGGCTGCAACCGCCGCCTTCTTCTTCGCCCGCGAGCGCACGAACAGCAGCACAGCGACCACGGCTGCGATCACGAGCAGCGCGACCAAGCCGATGCCCACGATCAACAGGATGGGCGGACCGGCGGGAGTCGCCGAGCCGCGGGCCGACATCTCGAGGCGCTGGTCGACCGCGGTAGCCCACGTGACGGTGGTACCCGAGAGTTCGCCGTTGTGCTCGGTGACCTCGCCGGGGAACGTCACCGAGACGGTGAGGTTGTCGTCATCGCCCTCTCCGGTGTCTTCCGGCGGCACGGATTCGCCGCTGAAATCGAGCGCTCCGGTGAAGACGTACTCGTCGTCTTCGCGCACGATCTTGAGCGAGTCCTCACTCTGACCCGAGAAGGCGTCAAGGGCGACGTCATCGAAGACGATGCGTGAACCGAGGTACTCGTCTTGCTCGTACTCGCTCGTCGTGACGCCCGATGCGTCGCGCAGCGACCCGAGCAGGTCGGCTTCGATCTGCTCCGCTGCCGAGAGGGACTGTTCCCGGGCTTCTTCGGTGTCTTCGGAGACCAGCACGGCGACCACGATGCTGCCGTCGACGGTGTTCTCGGGGTTGAGAGTCAGGTCGGCTTGGAACCGCACGCACCCCGCGAGGGCGAGTACGAGAACCCCGACGGCGAGGATGCGGGGCAGAATGCGTCGTCTCATGCCTCCACCGTGGCAGACCCGCACGCCAGAGGGAAGTCATCGAGCTGGGGCCGCTGCTGAGCGACCTCGGCGCGGCGCCGTTTCGCGGCGACCTCGGTCCGGCCGCCATCAGCACCCTCGCGGCGGTCGAAGCAGCGGATGTCATCGTCGTCGGGTCACCCACCTACCGGGTCACCTAAACGGGCCTCTTCAAGCTGTTCTTCGACCACGTGGGACTGCACGCCCTCGTCGACAAGCCGATCGTGCGCACCGCGACCGGCGGCAGCGACCGGCCCTGCTCTCGCGGCAGGGCGAGACCCCGCCGTTCGTGCGAATTGGCGGTTCCGGGCCGTCTGAAGCGCCAATCGACACGAATCCTTTTGTGCTGAGAACGTTGAGGCGCCTCAGCGAGCGAGGTTGGGCGCGAGAACCGAGCGCAGTTCCGACTTCGCGCGTTGATAACGTCCGCGGGTCGTGGAAGCGGGAATGTCGAGGATGGTCGCCGCATCTGCAAGGGTCAGCCCGTCCCAATGAACAAGCCGAATGAGCTCGGCGAGATCGGGATCGAGTCGCGCGATTGCATCTCTTACCTCGTCGCCGGCGTCCGCCGCTGGCGCTTCCGCGACGGCGAGGATGTCGCGTACTCGGTTCGCGAGCCGCTGGCGGCGACGCGCTCCGCGTTCAGCGTTAAGGAGCACTTTGCGGGCGACACCGAATAGCCACCGCCGTGCCTCTTCGTCGGCGGTCGGCAAGTCTGTCTCTCTTCGCCACGCGACGATCATCGTCTCGGCCAGAAGATCGGCGGCATCCTCTCGCGGGACGACGCGGCGCTCGAAGTAGGCGAGGAGGTCACGTGCGTTGGCGGCGAGTGCGACCTCGAACCGCGATGTCGGTGCGGTCACCGGTCGAATCCGAAGGTCGCGCCCGGGCAGTGTCCTTCGCCTTCCCACGAGAGGTTCGAGTCGGCGTAATCCGGGATCCGCTCCTCGAGGTCGGCGATCAAGACGACACGTACCGCGTTCGTGACGGCATTGCGGTACTCGTCGTCAGCGTTGTAGTAGTCGGTGCCGTATCCGGAGGGTGTGGGGTTCGAGCCGTCCCCGATATACCAGCTCTCATCCTCCCGCGACTCCGCGATTGCCGCCTCGATGTCCGCCCGCGCAAAGACGTCACCATTCCGAAGGATGTCAACGACCGCGGCAACGACATCAGGGTGGCCAGGTGCCTGAACGTTGCCGACACGCTCTTCGCACCAGGCTCCGCTCGGCAGCCGATAGGTGAAGATGACGTCGGGATTCAGTGCCCATGGCCCCCAGCCCCCCGTTGCCGCCGCAGCGGTAGCCCCTCCGGCCGCCAGGGCCACGATGGCCCCGGCCATGGCGACGCGCTGCCCCCACGGTCGAGGGCGCTTGCGGGCCGCGGTTCGGGCCCGCCGCACCATGACCGCGAGTTCCAAGTCGAGATCGGCACTGCTGGTTGCGCGAGGCGCGGAACCAGCGAGGGTTTCGTCGAATGGGTCTGTCGCTGTGTCAGCTGAGCTCATGGATGCCCTCCTCAGGATCTTCTACTTCGACATGTCCGGCCGAGCAGGTACTGTCCGTCATTGGGACAGATCAGGGGGAGTCGGGGCAGCGCGTCAATCGACGAGAACGACCGCGCAGTACGACTCGGCGGCACGCGCGAGGCGACGGTCGGCGGTGATGAGGGGGATGCCGAGCGCCTCGGCCAGCGCGACGTAACTTGCGTCGTAGGTCGAGATGTTGTCGCGAAGTTCCCAGATCCGCGGCAGCAGTCGAAGGTGTCCATAGCGGCGAAGGCCGGGGAGTGAGGCAAGGCCGAGGACCGCGGCACGAGCCTCTTCGGCGGTCAGCTCCCCGCGTCGCGTAGCCCGGCGTAGGGCTGAGGCGACTTCGAGGTCGAGCAGGTGCGGCGCGGAGACCGGCTGCAGAAGGAGCTCGCGTGCCCGGTCACCGCTTGCGCTGGCGCCCGACAACGCCTCCACGACCGCGGAGGCATCGGCGACGAGACCGGTCAGTCCTCCCATTTGCGCCCCGCATGGATGGCATCGAGGACCTCTTCGCGCGGCATGCGGAACCCGGGGATCGCAATCGCGTTCCAGCGATCCTCCAGTGCGATCTGATCTGCGAGTGCACTGAGTTCGCGCCGCAGGTACTCGGAAAGCGAGAGGCCCGCGGCCACCGCCTTCGCCTTGAGCTTCTGCGTGACATCGTCACTCAGGTTCCTGATCTGCACCGTTGTTCCCATGTCCTCAGGGTACTCCGCCTGCATGCGAGATTGAGAAGTGTGCATGCACACTACCCTGTCGTCGTGGCTGGGTAGTCGAGTGCGCCCGCCGTCGATCGGGAGAAGTCGACCGGCCCGCCACGTGGGAAGGACAGGGTGGCGGAGTATCCTTCCGGCATGTCATTCCAGGCGTACCTCGACAACATCGAAGAGAAGACCGGGCTCGCCCCGCGGCAGTTCCTGCGGCTCGCGGCCGAGAAGGGCTTCGACGCGAACACGAAGGCCGGGCCGATTCTCGAATGGCTAGCCGCCGACTTTGGGCTCGGCAAGGGACACGCAATGGCGCTCGTGCACGTCATCACGAAGGGGCCCAAGATCTCGGCGAAGCACGTCGACAGCGGCACCACGCACAGCGACCCGTCGGACGAACTCTGGCTCGACGGCAAAGCGAGCAACCCCGCGGGCTAGGTGGTCCTGGCGGAGCGTCCCGCCGTGAGCGAACACGGGAGTTTTCGGCAGTCCGCGTCGTTACCCTCGGATGTAACGACGCCTTCCGACCGGCGTCATCCAGGAGTTCAGATGTTCGAGCGCTTCACAGACCGAGCCCGCCGGGTGGTCGTCCTCGCCCAGGAAGAGGCGAAGATGCTCAACCACAACTACATCGGCACCGAGCACATCCTGCTCGGGCTCATTCACGAGGGTGAAGGGGTCGCCGCGAAGGCGCTCGAGTCGCTCGGCATCTCGCTGGATGCCGTGCGCGAGCAGGTGCAAGACATCATCGGGCAGGGGCAGCAGCAGCCGACCGGGCACATCCCGTTCACGCCGCGCGCCAAGAAGGTGCTCGAGCTGTCGCTGCGCGAGGCACTGCAGCTCGGCCACTCCTACATCGGCACCGAGCACATCCTGCTCGGCCTGATCCGCGAGGGCGAAGGTGTCGCCGCGCAGGTGCTCGTGAAGCTCGGAGCCGACCTCAACCGGGTGCGCCAGCAGGTCATCCAGCTGTTGTCGGGCTACCAGGGCAAGGAGCAGGTCGCGGTCGGCGGCAACGACGCGACGCCCGACAAGGGCAGCCAGATCCTCGACCAGTTCGGCCGCAACCTGACGCAGGCCGCGCGCGAAGGCAAGCTCGACCCGGTCATCGGGCGCGAGAAGGAGATGGAGCGGGTCATGCAGATCCTCTCCCGCCGCTCGAAGAACAACCCCGTACTGATCGGTGAGCCCGGCGTCGGCAAGACCGCCGTCGTCGAAGGCCTCGCCCAGGCGATCGTGCGGGGCGACGTGCCCGAGACCCTGAAAGACAAGCAGCTCTACACGCTCGACCTCGGCTCGCTCATCGCCGGATCCCGCTACCGCGGTGACTTCGAGGAGCGCCTCAAGAAGGTCACGAAAGAGATCCGCACCCGCGGCGACATCATCACCTTCATCGACGAGATCCACACCCTCGTCGGGGCGGGTGCTGCCGAAGGCGCGATCGACGCGGCCAGCATCCTCAAGCCTCTGCTCGCCCGCGGTGAGTTGCAGACGATCGGCGCGACGACGCTCGACGAGTACCGCAAGCACTTCGAGAAGGATGCCGCCCTCGAGCGGCGCTTCCAGCCGGTGCAGGTGCACGAGCCGACGATCCCCCACACGATCAACATCCTCAAGGGACTGCGCGACAAGTACGAGGCGTTCCACAAGGTGTCGATCACGGATGGCGCGATCGTGTCGGCGGCGAACCTCGCCGACCGCTACGTGCAAGACCGCTTCCTGCCCGACAAGGCGATCGACCTGATCGACGAGGCCGGCGCACGGTTGCGCCTTTCGATCCTGTCGGCCCCCCCGGAGCTGCGCGAGTTCGACGAGAAGATCGCCACCGTGCGCGCCTCGAAGGAAGCCGCGATCGAGGAACAAGACTTCGAGAAGGCCGCCTCGCTGCGCGACGAGGAGAAGAAGCTGCTCGGCGAGCGGCTGCGCCTCGAGAAGCAGTGGCGTGCCGGAGATGTCGCCGCATCCGGAACCGTGGATGAAGGCGTCATCGCCGAGGTGCTCGCCAACGCGACCGGCATCCCGGTCTTCAAACTCACCGAGGAAGAGTCGAGCCGGCTCA
>NZ_JANMSQ010000044.1:0-7479 GCF_031389465.1 Pseudolysinimonas sp. | reverse complement strand
TTCCCTCCTGGATGAGGTCGAGGAACTGCATGCCACGGCCCGTGTAGCGCTTGGCCAACGACACCACGAGTCGGAGGTTGGCCTCGAGCAGGTGGTTCTTGCCGCGCCGACCGTCGTGGGCGATCCACTCGAGCTCGCGATGCGCATCGAGGCGGGCCTGTTCGCCGAAGAGAAGCTCTCGCAGATGGCCGAGAACGAGAAGCGCAGCCAACTCGGCCGCGAACTCACCTGGGTCGCCCGCGACGGGCAGCGTGCGAAGAGCCACCTGCTCGGCGCCAACCTCCGACTCGTCGTCTCGCTCGCGAAGCGTTACACCGGCCGCGGAATGCAGTTCCTCGACCTCATCCAGGAGGGCAACCTCGGCCTCATCCGTGCGGTCGAGAAGTTCGACTACACCAAGGGCTTCAAGTTCTCGACCTACGCGACCTGGTGGATCCGGCAGGCGATCACCCGCGCGATGGCCGACCAGGCCCGCACCATCCGCATCCCGGTGCACATGGTCGAGGTCATCAACAAGCTCGCCCGCGTGCAGCGCCAGATGTTGCAGGACCTCGGCCGCGAGCCCACGCCCGAAGAGCTGAGCCGCGAACTCGACATGACCCCTGAGAAGGTCATCGAGGTGCAGAAGTACGGCCGCGAGCCGATCTCGTTGCACACCCCGCTCGGCGAAGACGGCGACAGCGAGTTCGGCGACCTGATCGAAGACACCGAGGCGGTCGTTCCGGCCGACGCCGTGGGCTTCACCATGCTGCAGAAGCAGCTCGAGTCGCTCCTCGACTCCCTCTCGGAGCGTGAGGCGGGCGTCATCCGCATGCGCTTCGGCCTCGGCGACGGCATGCCGAAGACCCTCGACCAGATCGGCGACACCTTCGGCGTGACGCGAGAGCGCATCCGTCAGATCGAGTCGAAGACGATGGCGAAGCTGCGTCACCCGTCCCGCTCGCAGTCGCTGCGCGACTACCTCGAGTAGACCGCGTGGACGTCCCCTACGACGAGAACCGGGTGCGGCCTCGTGAGATCGAGGTCGACGGCGTGCGTTACGAGCGCATCCCGATCAAGACCCACGTCGTGCTGCCCGGGGAGCCGCTCGACCCGGTGGTCGAGAAGTACGCGCTCGGGCTGTTGCAGGACGGCGACTGGCTGTTCATGACCGAGAAGATGGTCGCCGGCTCGCAGGGTCGCGCGTACCCGGTCGCGGAAACGAAGGCGCGCCCGCTCGCCGTCTGGCTCTCGAAACGCGTCGTGCGCACCCCCTGGGGTATCGGCCTCGGCATCCCCGAGACGATGGAGTGGGCGATCCGCGAGGTCGGCACGCCGCGCATCCTGCTCGCCGCCGCCGTCTCGGTCGTCACCAAGCGTTTCGGCCGCACGGGCGACTTCTACCGGATCGCCGGCACGAAGGCGCGCGGCATCGACGGCCCGGGCTACCCGACGATTCCGCCCTACGACGAGATGGTCGTGCTCACCGCAGCGAAGCCGCGCAAGACGAGCGAAGGCGTTCGGGATGTGCTGGCCGGGTTGGGCAGGAAGGTCGAGGTATTCCTCGTCGACATCAACGACATCGGCGGCAACGTGCTCGGATCGACGACCGATCGGGCGACCGAGCTGCTCGTCGCGCGCATCCTCAAGGACAACCCGATCGGCCAGGGCCACGAGTCCACCCCGCTCGGCATCATCCGCCGCGTCGCCTGACCCCACCCCGCTGGTTGAGCAGCCGCTGTAGGCGGCGTGTCGAAACCGCTGCCGCGGCCTACTCGTTGAGATAAAGGCGCGGAATGCGGGTGGATGCCCGTGCGAGGATCTCGTCGCCGATCGTGCCCGCCCACGCGGCCCACTCCTCGGCGGTCGGCTCGCCCTGATCTCCGGGACCGAAGATGATCGCCGTGTCACCGATCGCGACATCGACGTCTTCCGGGACGCGGATCCAGGTGGTGTCGATCCACACCTGCGCCACCTCGAGCCGCCGGTTATCGAGGAACACCTGCCCGTCGGACCGGTTGGGCGGAATGCCATCCGCGGAACCAAGATCGAGCGTCGCGACGTCGAAGTGGCGGTCGATCACCGTCGCTCTGACCGTCATCGGCGGGCGCATCCCGAGGCCCCGCGCGTCGACATCGTCGAACGGTGAGACCCCATAGGCGGCGATCCCGAAGCGTACGAGGTCGAAGCGGGCCTCCGGCATCCGAATGCCGGCGGAGCTCGCAGCGAGATGCAGCAGCGGTCGGTCGGGCCCCTCCATCGGTACTCCGAGCCCCGCTGCAACAGCGACCGCAGCCTGGAACTCGGCGAGGGCGGCGGCGTCATCTTCGGGCGACGCGTCCGCGAGATGCGACCACAGGCCAGCGAGACGCACGCGGCCCGCATCCTGAAGCTCAAGGGTCGCCTGCACGAGGGCTGGCCAGTCCTCGGGACTCGCGCCGTTGCGGTGCAGCCCGGTGTCGATTTTGAGGTGAACGGATGCCACGCCGGCGTCCGCGATTCGTCGCAGCTCGGTGAGCGATGAAACCCCGAGGTCGACGTCCGCATCGATCGCTGCCGAGAAGTCGGTGTCCTGACCGTGAAGCCAGGCGAAGAGCTGGGCGTCGATGCCCGCGGAGCGGAGGGTCAGTGCAGCCGGTACGTCGAGCACGGCGAGGGAATCCGCTCCCGACTCGAGGGCCGCGCGGGCGATGGGAAGCATCCCGTGGCCGTAGCCGTCGGCCTTCACCGCGAGCATCGTGCGTGCGGGCGCCGCGAGCGCGGCGAGGGTGCGCACATTGTGTCGGAAGGCGTCGAGGTCGATCTCGATGCGGGCGCTCATCGAGCGCTCCGCACTACGCGTGACGCGATCCCCGCAGTGAGCGCGAGAGGGTCACGCTCGGTCCAGCCAGACCACTCGAGCACTGACGGCTCACCACGCGCGGGGTCGCCGAATAACACCGCGTCGGACCCGAGCTCAATGGCTGCGTCACCGACGTCGAGCACGAACTGGTCCATCGCGATGCGGCCAACGAGCGGGAACGTGGCATCGCCGACGAGCACACGGACACGGTTGGAGGCGAGCCGCGGTACCCCGTCGGCGTAGCCGAGTGCGACGAGGGCCAGCGTTGTTGCGACCGACGTGCGGTAGGTGTAGCCGTAGGAGACTCCCGCATCGGGGGGCACTCGCTTCAGAGCGACAATCTCCCCGATGAGTGACATCACCGGACGTCCGTCGTGACCGAGTCCGTAGGCTCGGGGATCCGCCACCAACGGCTCGCGAGCGATATGTACCGCCTCGCGACGGAACCCGGCAGCGATGGCGACTGTCGCATCCTGTTCGTTGCTGACGACGATCTGGCGAACGTCCGCCTTGAGTGCGGTGGGGGCGATCACCTCGAGCCCGTGGCCGTAGGCATCTGCGCGCGCGTCGAGAACCTCACCGGGACCGTTGTGAAGAAACGCGTCGAGGTCGATGAGAGCTCGACGGCGGATCCCAGGCACCCGCCCATCCAAGCACGGCACAACGAAAGGCCCCCGGAGAACCGGAGGCCTTTCGGGAAGAACAGGTCTGACTAGTCGGAAACCGGCGCGAGCAGGCGGCTGGACTCGTCGTGCCAGTCGAGGGCGATGGGCTGCACCTTCTCTTTGAACTCTGCAGCGTGGTGCGCGCAGAACAGGAGCTCGCCGGTCGCGAGGGTGGCCTTCACGTAGGCCTGGGCCCCGCAGTAGTCGCAACGGTCGAGGCCGGTGAGCATGGCTGCGGCAACCTCGAGTTCGTCGACCGTACTGTCGGATGCGAACTGCGACATGTGCTCCTCCTCGGGTTGAGATCGGCTTTCCGTGACTCAATACAAGCACGCCCCTGTGTCACACATGTGTCATGGGCGTTGCATTTCGCTCACGGCGCATCCGGGAATAGCTGGGAATGGTGCCAGTCGCGAGTCACCCGGGGTGGCATCCCGGGGACGGTCCTCGATCGGGGTTAGTCTGATCGACGGCCAACTTGCCTGGAGGCCTCGACAAGGAGCTGAACCCGTGGCGAGCGACGACTATTCCGCCCGTCACCTGTCGGTGCTCGAAGGGCTCGAGGCGGTGCGCAAGCGCCCCGGCATGTACATCGGGTCGACCGATTCGCGGGGTCTCATGCACTGCGTGTGGGAGATCATCGACAACTCCGTCGACGAGGCTCTCGGCGGGTTCGGTACCGAGATCGAGGTCACGCTTCACCCCGATGCGAGTGTCGAGGTGCGCGACACGGCGCGCGGTATCCCCGTGGATATCGAACCCAAGACGGGGCTCTCGGGCGTCGAGGTCGTCTTCACGAAACTGCATGCCGGCGGCAAGTTCGGCGGCGGCTCGTACGCCGCATCCGGTGGTCTGCACGGCGTGGGCGCCTCGGTCGTGAACGCGCTGTCGGAACGGCTGGATGTCGAGGTCGACCGCGACGGCGCTACCTGGGCGATGTCGTTCCACCGCGGCGAGCCGGGGATCTTCGAGGATGACGGCGAGCCCAGCCCCGACGCGCCGTTCACCCCGTTCGTCTCGGGCAGCGAGTTGCGCAAGATCGGCAAGGTCGCGAAAGGCGTTACCGGTACCCGCATCCGCTACTGGGCCGACCGGCAGATCTTCACCAAGGGCGCCGAATTCCAGCTGGATGAACTCGCCGCCCGGGCACGACAGACGGCGTTCCTCGTTCCTGGCCTCGCGCTCCAGGTCGTCGATGAGAGGGGCGAGGAAACCACCCGCGAGACGTTCCGCTTTGACGGCGGGATCGCCGAGTACGTCGGCTACCTCTCCCCAGACGCGGCGCTGACCGACACCTGGCGCATCCAGGGCACCGGCAACTTCACCGAAACCGTTCCGGTGTTGCGGGAGAACGGCCACATGGTGCCGACCGAGGTCGCGCGCGAGGCCGAGGTCGACATCGCGTTGCGCTGGGGCGTCGGGTACGACACGGTGTTCCGCTCCTACGTCAATATCATCGCCACCCCGAAGGGCGGCACCCACCAGTCCGGGTTCGAGCAGGGGCTGATGAAGTTCCTGCGTTCCGAGATCGAGAAGAACGCGCGCCGACTCAAGGTCGGGGCATCCGAGAAGCTCGAGAAGGAAGACATCCTCGCCGGGCTCACCGCCGTGCTGACAGTGCGCCTTCCCGAGCCGCAGTTCGAGGGGCAGACGAAGGAGATCCTCGGCACCCCGGCGGTGCGCAACATCGTCGCGGGCGTCGTCGCGAAGGCGTTGGGGGAGCGGTTCGCGAGCAGTAGGCGCGACGACAAAGCCCAGACGGCGCTCGTGCTCGACAAGATCGTCGCCGAGATGAAGAGCCGCATCTCGGCCCGGGCTCACAAAGAGACGCAGCGCCGCAAGAACGCACTCGAGTCGTCGTCGCTGCCGGCGAAACTCGTCGACTGCCGCTCGAACAACGTGGAGGGCACCGAACTGTTCATCGTCGAGGGCGACTCGGCGCTCGGCACCGCGAAGCTCGGCCGCGACAGCGAGTTCCAGGCGCTGCTGCCGATCCGCGGCAAGATCCTCAACGTGCAGAAGGCGTCGGTCGCCGACATGCTCGGCAACGCGGAGTGCGCTTCGATCATCCAGGTGATCGGCGCTGGGTCCGGGCGCTCGTTCGATCTTGACCAGGCTCGCTACGGCAAGGTCATCATCATGGCCGACGCCGATGTCGACGGCGCCCACATCCGCACCCTGCTGCTCACCCTCTTCTTCCGCTACATGCGTCCGATGATCGACGACGGTCGTGTGTTCTCGGCCGTGCCGCCGCTGCACCGCGTCGTCGTGATGAACCCCGGATCGAAACCGAACGAGACGATCTACACCTACTCGGAGCCCGAGCTGCACGGGGTGTTGAAGAACCTCGAGAAGGCTGGCAAGAAGTACCAGGACCCGATCCAGCGCTACAAGGGACTGGGGGAGATGGATGCCGACCAGCTTGCGGAGACCACAATGAGTCGCAAGCACCGCACCCTCCGGCGGGTGCGGGTGTCGGATGCCGAGAACGCGTCGCGCGTCTTCGAGTTGCTCATGGGCAATGACGTCGCGCCGCGCAAAGACTTCATCATCGCCGGGCAAGGCCTCGACCGGGATCGCATCGACGTCTGACCGGTCTTCTCGCGCCACACGGGCCACCCGTCGTCAATCGGCTGTGGCGGGTGTCGGCTCTCGGTGACAGGGTGATCGAGTGATCACGCCGCCCGTTCCGCTCAACGAGGATGACCGGGTGCGGGCGGCGCGCCGAGCAGGCATCCGAGCCGCGGGTGTCATCATCGTGAGCTACATCCCGTTCGGAATCGCAGCCGGGGCAGCGATGGGGGCGACGAGCGTCGATCCGCTCATCTCGATCCTCACCTCACCGACCATCTTCGCCGGGGCTGCGCAGATCGCCGCCGTGCAACTGCTGCATGTCGGCGCGGCCCTCGGGATCGTCGTGCTCACCGTCGCCGTGATCAACTCGCGGCACCTGCTCTACAGCGCCGCCCTTGCGCCGCACCTCGCCGACTGGTCGACGCCGCAACGCCTCGGTGCCGCCTACCTGCTCGCCGATCCGGTCTACGCGCTTGCTGTGGCCCGGTTCGACACTCCGGATGGCGGGGGCAGCACCCGCGAAAAGCGCACCTTCTACTTTGCGGCCGGGCTCACCTGCTGGGTCGGATGGGCAGCACTACTCGCGATCGGCATCGTCGCGGGTGGCTTCATCCCGGAGTGGGTGCCATTCGAACTCGCGATCCCGCTCACCTTCCTGCTGCTCACCTTGCCGCTCATCAAGAACAGCGCGGGCTTGGTCGCCTTCGCGGTCGCCGGCATCGTCGCGCTGGTTGCGGACCCCCTGCCGCTGGGCGTGGGCCTGATGGTGGGGGCCGTCGCGGGCGTCGTGGCCGGGGCCGTCGTGCTCAACGTCACCGACCGCAACCGGGCGGAGACCGTCGATGCTTGAGCTTCTGGCGATCGTGCTCGGCGGCATCGTCACGTTTGTGACGCGCGCCATCTTCCTGGTGAGCAAGAAGTTGCGGCCGCCGAAGCGTGTCGAACGCTACCTGCCCCTCGTTGGCCCGGCTGTTCTCGGGGCGATCGCGATCCCCGGCATCCTCGCGCCGCGCGGTGAGATCTCGCTCGTCGACACCGTGCCCGCCGTGATCGCCGCCGTCGCCACCTGGCTCGGCTGGAAGTTCACGAAGCAGATCGCCGTCGGCCTGATCGTCGGGCTCGGGCTGTGGTGGGCGATCCTCGCCGTCATGGTCGCGATGGGCGTCGAGCGCTGATCAGCCCAAGCTCCGCGTCGTGTCGTGCCCCTGTTCTAGATTTGAGGCATGGGTGAGGCTGGCGTGCGGACACTGAGGCTGACGATTCCCGACGATGTGGTTGTCGCCGTGGCGGCCAGAGCAAAATCCGAAGGCGTTACGACCTCGGAGTACGTGATCCGAGTCCTCAGCAAGGAGCTGTCCCCTCCGACGAGTGCGGACGTGAGAGGCGCGACCGAGCGGGATGATCTTTCTATTCTCGAAG
>NZ_JANMSQ010000010.1:0-2538 GCF_031389465.1 Pseudolysinimonas sp. | reverse complement strand
CCGACCACTCCCACCGTGGGCGACGAGCCGGTCACCGGGGCGAGGCCAAGCGGGGCCGCGGCGGCGATCACGTCGGCCCAGCGCACGCCCGCCCCGATCGTCGCGACATCGCCATCGATCACGACCCGGTCGAGTCGGCGCGTGGTGAGCAGAAGTCCGTCGGTCACCGGCAGGTCAGCGCCGTGACCGGTCGCCTGCACCCGCACCGCGAGACCGTGGCGGGTGGCGTACCCCACCGCTTCGACGACATCCTCGAGAGTGGCGGCGCCCACCACCAGGTCGGGATCGTGCACCACGGCGAGATTGACGCCGGCGAGCTCTTCGGTTCGACCAGCGTCCCCTCGCTCGAAGACGACTCCGGCCAGACGACTGCTCAGGTCATGCACTCTTCGAGGCTACGCAGAGCTGACAACATCGCGCCGAGAATCTCAGACGATGCAGTTCGGCCCGAGCAGCGACTTCAGTTCGCCGTAGAGGTCGGCGGTCACAGTGACCGGGTACGGCACCTCGAACATCCGCGCGCTCTCGCCGCGCACGAGACGAAGTCGCACCTCGTTGTCGCCGCGATGCCGGATGAGCACGTCGTTGAGCGCGGTGACGACGTCGGTCGTCGCTCGGTGCTCCGGTACCGAGATGATGAGGGGTCCCGCACCGAGGGAGGCTCCGGTGTCGGGCACGAAGAGGCTGACGGCGTGGAGGTTGAGCCCGTCGTCGCGGGTCGCAACCCGGCCCTTGATCACGACGATCGAGTCGTTCTGCAACGACGGCGAGAACTCCTGGTAGGTCTTGCCCATGAATAGCACGGTCACCTCGCCGCCGAAGTCTTCGACCGTCACCATCCCGTACTGATTTCCGGAGTTGCGAGCGGTGCGGTGTTGCACCGCCGTGAGCAGCCCGGCGACCGTGACCTGCTCACCGTCGTGAGCGACGTCGCCGCCGATGAGTTCTCCGATCGAGATCGTGGCGTGTTTGGCGAGAGTCTGTTCGAGCCCGGCGAGTGGGTGGTCGCTCACGTAGAGGCCGAGCATCTCGCGCTCGAACGCGAGCTTGTCGCGCTTGCTCCACTCCGGCCGGTCGGGAACGGACTCGCTCGCCTGTTCCGGTTCGTCCCACAGCGAATCGAAGTCGAAGCCGACCTGGCCGTTCGCCTCGTTGCGCTTGTCGCTGACCGCCCGTTCGACGGCAACCTCGTGGATCTCGATGAGCGAGCGTCGCGTGTTGCCGAGCGAGTCGAAGGCTCCCGCCTTCACGAGCGACTCGACGGTGCGCTTGTTGGCGACCGGAATGGGCACCTTACGCAGGAAGTCGTGGAATGCGACGAAGCGACCTTCCTTCTCGCGAGCAGCCCGGATGTGCTCAACCACGCCGTATCCGACGTTGCGCACCGCCCCGAGACCGAACCGGATGTCTCCGACCCCCTGCCTTCCATCAACACCGTCCGTCGGAACGGCGGTGAAGTCGCCCGCAGACTCGTTGACGTCGGGCGGAAGCACCCGAATACCCATTCGTCGGCATTCGTTGAGGTAGAGGCCCAGCTTGTCTTTCGCGTCACCGACGCTCGTCAAGAGCGCCGCCATGTACTCGGCGGGGTGGTTCGCTTTGAGGTAGGCGGTCCAGTACGCCAGCACCCCGTAGCCGGCCGAGTGAGCCTTGTTGAACGCGTAGTCGGCGAACGGCATCAGGGTGTCCCAGAGCACCTGCACGGCCTGCTTCGAGTATCCGTTGGCGGTCATCCCGGCCTGGAACTCCTCGAACAGCTTGTCGAGTTCCGACTTCTTCTTCTTGCCCATCGCGCGCCGCAGCACGTCGGCTTGACCGAGGGTGAAGCCGGCGACCTTCTGGGCCACCGCCATGACCTGTTCCTGATACACGATCAGGCCGAACGTGGTGTCGAGGATCTCGCGCAGCGGCTCTGCGAGCTCGGGGTGGATCGCCTCGGAGCGCTGCAACCCGTTCTTGCGGAGGGCATAGTTCGTGTGCGAGTTCATGCCCATCGGGCCCGGACGGTAGAGCGCGATGACGGCCGAGATGTCTTCGAAGTTGGTCGGTTTGAGCTGCTTCAGCAGCGCTCGCATCGGCGCGCCGTCGAGCTGGAAGACCCCGAGGGTGTCGCCACGCGAGAGCAGCTCGTAGGTCGCAGGGTCGGCGTCGAGGTCAAGCCCCTCGATGTCGAGCGGATGCCCGGTGTTGCGTTCGATCGCGCCCAGGGCATCCTGGATGACCGTGAGGTTCCGCAGGCCGAGGAAGTCCATTTTCAGCAGGCCGAGGTCTTCCAACGGCGGCTGATCGAACTGGGTGATGATCGCGCCGTCATCCTGGCGCTTCATCAGCGGCACGATGTCGATGAGCGGCTCAGCCGACATGATGACGCCGGCCGCATGGACGCCCCACTGGCGCTTCAGGTTCTCGATGCCGCGCGCGGTCTCGAATACCTGGGCGGCCTCGGAGTCGGTCTCGAGGATGGCCCGGAGGTCGCCGGCCTCCTTGTAGCGCTCCGACGTCGAGGTGACGACGTCCGTCAGCGTCATCTCCTTACCG
>NZ_JANMSQ010000006.1:0-5630 GCF_031389465.1 Pseudolysinimonas sp. | reverse complement strand
GCAGGCAGCGCCGTCGCGTCTCCCCAGCCAATTACACTGGTCGCACTATGACCAGCGCGATCACGCAGGGCGCCGCGGCGGCGCTGTCGCGTCCGCGCACCTACGAGGTGCGCACCTTCGGCTGCCAGATGAACGTGCACGACTCTGAGCGACTTTCCGGCAGCCTCGAGGCGGCGGGCTACGTACGTTCCGACGGTGGTGTGGCGGATGTCGTCGTCATCAATACCTGCGCGGTGCGCGAGAACGCCGACAACAAGCTCTACGGCACCCTCGGCCACCTCGCGAGCACCAAGCGCGAGCACGAGGGGATGCAGATCGCCGTCGGCGGGTGCCTCGCTCAGAAAGACAAGTCGGTCATCCTCGACAAGGCCCCCTGGGTCGATGTCGTGTTCGGCACCCACAACATGGGATCGCTGCCGAGTCTCCTCGAACGGGCCCGACACAACGACGAGGCGCAGATCGAGATTCTCGAGTCCCTCGAGGTCTTCCCGTCGACACTGCCAGCGCGGCGTGACTCCACGCACAGCGGCTGGGTGTCGATCTCGGTCGGCTGCAACAACACCTGCACGTTCTGCATCGTCCCGTCGCTGCGCGGCAAAGAGAAGGATCGTCGGCCGGGCGACATCCTCTCCGAAATCGAGATGCTCGTCGCCGACGGCGTCATCGAGGTGACGCTGCTCGGTCAAAACGTGAACTCCTACGGCGTCGAGTTCGGCGATCGGCTGGCGTTCGGCAAGCTGCTCCGTGCTGCCGGCGAGATCGAGGGGCTGGAACGCGTGCGGTTCACGAGCCCCCATCCCGCCGCCTTCACCGACGACGTCATCGATGCGATGGCCGAGACGCCGAACGTCATGCCCCAGCTGCACATGCCGCTGCAGTCCGGTTCTGACCGCATCCTCAAGGCGATGCGCCGCTCATACCGTTCCGAGAAGTTCCTGGGCATCCTCGACCGGGTGCATGAGCGCATCCCGCACGCCGCGATCTCCACCGACATCATCGTCGGCTTCCCGGGCGAGACTGAGGATGACTTCGCCGAAACGCTGCGCGTCGTCGAGCGGGCCCGCTTTGCGTCGGCGTACACGTTCCAGTACTCGATCCGGCCGGGAACCCCCGCGGCAACCCTGCCCGATCAGGTTCCGAAAGAGGTCGTGCAGGAGCGCTATGAGCGCCTCACCGAGCTGCAGGAGCGCATCTCCGCGGAAGAGAACGAGAAGCTTGTCGGCCGAACGGTCGAGGTGCTCGTCGCGACCAGCGAAGGTCGTCGTGACGTCGAGCGGGGCCGCCTGTCGGGCCGCGCTGAAGACAACCGGCTCGTGCACTTCGACGTGCCGGCCGGAAGCGAGACGCCGCGCCCCGGCGACGTCGTGACCGTCGAGGTCACGCGCGGCGCGCCACACTTCCTGATCGCCGCCCCTGCGGGCTCCAGCCTTCCGGTGCGGAGGACTCGCGCCGGCGACGCCTGGGATCGCGCCGAAGCCGAGTCCTGCGCTGTTCCCGCCGCTCCGTTCGACGTTGCCGGGCGCGTGAACCTCGGATTGCCGACGATCGGCCTGCACCCCACCGCGAGCTGACCCTCGTGCTCGCGGCGATCGTCGGCGCCACCGGAACCGGTAAGTCGTCACTTGCCCTCGGCCTCGCATCCCGGCTTCGGGACGCGGGCCGCGACGCTGAGATCGTCAACGCCGACGCGATGCAGCTCTACCGCGGCATGGACATCGGCACCGCGAAGACCCCCGTCGCGGAGCGGCGGGGCATCCCACACCACCTGCTCGACGTTCTCGAACCGCGTGACGAGGCGAGTGTCGCGCGGTACCAGATCGAGGCGCGCGCAGTCATCGACGAGATCCTTGCCCGCGACGCGGTTGCCATCCTCGTCGGCGGCAGCGGGCTGTACGTCTCGAGCGTGCTGTACGACTTTCAGTTCCCCGGCACCGACGCCACGGTGCGTGCGCGACTCGAAACAGAGCTCGAGACCGGCGGACCCGGGCTGTTGCATCGGCGGCTGCACGGCGTCGACCCGGCGGCGGCGGCGGCGATCGGCCCGGCGAACGGACGACGGCTCGTGCGCGCCCTCGAAGTGATCGAGATCACCGGTGCCCCGTTTGGAGCGGGCTTGCCGGACGAGACCGCGCTCTGGCGACCGAGTGTGACGCTCGGCCTCCGCACGGATCGCGCCCGGCTCGTGGAGCACCTCGACGCCCGCGTGGTCGGGATGTGGCGCGACGGGCTCGTCGCGGAAGTCGATCGCCTGCTGCCCGCCGGACTCGGGGTGACCGCGAGCCGGGCGATCGGCTACGCCCAAGCCGTCGCCCAGTCGCGCGGCGAGCTGACCGAACAGCAGGCGATCGAACAGGCGGCGGCTCTGACCCGCCGCTACGCCCGCCGTCAGGTGAGCTGGTTCGGCCGATACCGGCAGACCCGCTGGCTCGAGGCCGACGATCCCGCAATCGTCGATGAGGCGCTTGCCGCCGTCGGCGCCTGAGGGTGCCGCGCCGGTAGCATCGCCTGGTGGCTACCGAGATCGTCTTCACCAAGGGGCACGGCACGGGGAACGACTTCGTGTTCTTCGCCGACCCCGACGGCCGCGTCGACCTCGACGCTGACGACCTCGCGGCTCTCGCCGACCGGCACTTCGGAGTGGGTGGCGACGGCGTTATCCGCGCGGTGCGGTCGGCGAACCTCCCCGAGGGAGCCGCCGCCCTGGCCGAGGACCCGGCAGCCGAATGGTTCATGGACTACCACAACGCCGACGGAAGCCCGGCGGAGATGTGTGGCAACGGCATCCGCGTCTACGGCTCGTACCTGATCGCGCAGGGGCTGCTCGACTTTGCTGTCGGCGACACCGTCGCGATCGGCACCCGCGGCGGAGTGCGACCGCTCACCCGCACGGCCGACGGGTTCGAAGTCGACCTCGGGCCGTTCGTCGTCGCCGGTGACGCGATGGTTGCAGCCGACGGCCTCCACGTCGACCGACCCGGCCTCGCGGTCGGGGTCGGCAACCCACATGTCGTCGTGGCTCTCGCCGACGACGACGAGCTGGATGCCCTCGACCTCGGCGATTCCCCGGTGGTGACGCCGACCCCGCCGGACGGTGTCAACGTCGAGTTTGTCGTGCCAGCGGATCCGCTCGTGCAGGACGGCGTCGGTCGCATCCGTATGCGGGTCCACGAACGCGGCTCGGGCGAGACGCTGTCCTGCGGCACGGGTGCTGCGGCCGCCGCGCTCGCCACCCGGCATTGGGCGGGCGAGGACGCGCCCGACACGTGGACTGTCGACGTTCCGGGCGGCACCGTGGGAGTACGGGTTGCGCCGAGCGCGGACGGCGATCACGTCCTGCTGAGCGGACCGGCCGAGCTGGTATTCTCGGGGACTGTGAAGCTCCGCTAAGAGTCCGCGATCAGCCCGTGATCACGTCGATCGTGCCCGTGAATCCGGAACGACGCCGGGCGCGCAGCACTCGGTAACCCTTGTTGGTCGCCGCGCGCAGGACCGCGAAGTCTCTCGGCAGCTCCGCCTGCAGCCAACGCTGCAGCGAGTCGGACCCCAGGTTGCGTTGCACGACCAGCCAGCCGTCCGAGCCGGGTTCGAGCCGCGGCAGCCAGTGCAGCAGCATGGCGTGCAGTTCGTTCTTGCCCACCCGGATCGGCGGGTTCGACCAGATCGTGGTGAACAACGCATCAGCCGGAACCTCGTCAGGGGTCACGGCGTTGATGTTCGTCAGCCGGAGCTGCGCGGCGTTGCGCCGCACCAGTTCGAGTGAGCGCTCGTTGACGTCGACCGCCCACACCGTGGCTCGCGGGGACTCGAGAGCGAGCGAGATCGCGATCGGACCCCAGCCGCACCCGAGATCGAGCAGATTGCCACCCGGCGGCGGTGCCGGAACGTTGGCGAGAAGCACCGAGGTGCCGACATCCACCCGCTCCGGACTGAAAACGCCGTTCGCGGTCGTCAGTTCGAGATCACGACCGGCGAGCCGCACCTGGATGGTGCGAGGCACGAGTTCGCCGCCGGGGTTCGCCGAGAAGTAGTGCTCGGGGGCGGGCATGGGTATGAACCTACCGAAAACGAACAGAACACAGAACTAAGGTGAGACGACAATGACGGATTCCCAGACGACTGAAACCCAGACGACTGATACTCAGGCGACTGAGCCCGACCGCACGATCGACCGCGTGCTCGCGGCCGAGAAGTCGCGTGCGGCCACGGTGAGCCGTTTCGGCGACCGCCGCGCGGAGGCGCTTCACGACGAAGAGACGAGCACCGCCGACCTCGACGGTGAACAGCTCGACCGCGAAGAGCGTGCGGCCCTGCGTCGCGTTCCCGGACTGAGCACCGAGCTCGACGATGTCACCGAGGTCGAATATCGGCAGCTGCGCATCGAGAACGTCGTGTTGATCGGCGTGTACTCCCGTGATCCGGAGGATGCCGAGAACTCGTTGCGCGAACTCGCCGCCCTCGCCGAGACGGCGGGAGCCGTCGTGCTCGACGGGTTGCTCCAGCGGCGCCAGCATCCCGACCCGTCGACCTACCTGGGGCGCGGCAAAGTGCAGGAGCTCGCCGACGTCGTCGTGGCGCTCGGCGCCGACACCGTCATCGCCGATACCGAACTTGCGCCCAGCCAACGACGCGCACTCGAAGACAAGGTGAAGGTCAAGGTCATCGACCGCACCGCTGTCATCCTTGACATCTTCAGCCAGCACGCGAAAAGCCGCGAGGGCAGGGCGCAGGTCGAACTCGCGCAGCTCGAGTACCTGTTGCCGCGTCTTCGTGGCTGGGGTGAGTCGATGTCCCGTCAGGCCGGTGGTCAGGTGGGCTCGGGTGGCGCGGGGATGGGGAGCCGTGGCCCGGGTGAGACGAAGATCGAACTCGACCGCCGCCGCATCCACGACCGCATGTCGAAGCTGCGCAAGCAGATCAAGGGCTTCGCCCCGGCGCGCGAGGCGAAGCGGGCCAACCGCGACCGCTTCGAGGTGCCGAGCGTCGCGATCGCCGGCTACACGAACGCCGGAAAGTCGAGCCTGCTCAACCGGCTGACGCAGGCGGGCGTGCTCGTGCAGAACCAGTTGTTCGCGACCCTCGACCCGACCGTACGCCGCAGCAGCACTCCCGACGGCCGAGAGTTCACGCTCGCCGACACCGTCGGGTTCGTGCGCAGCCTGCCGACGCAACTGGTGGAGGCGTTCCGGTCGACCCTCGAGGAGGTCGGCTCGTCCGACGTCATCGTGCACGTGGTCGACGGCGCGCATCCCGACCCGGGTGCGCAGATCGCCACCGTTCGCGACGTGATCGGTGACGTCGGCGCACGCGACCTGCCCGAGATCGTGGTGTTCAACAAGGCCGACCTGGTGGATGACGACCGCCGGATGCTGCTGCGTGGTTTGGAGCCCGACGCGATCTTCGTGAGTGCCCGCACCGGGGAGGGGATCGACGAACTCCGGCAACGCGTCGCCGACACTCTCCCGCAATGGGATGTCGAACTCGACCTGCTCGTGCCGTACGACCGCGGCGAGGTCGTCTCGCTCGCGCATCAGAAGGCGCGGGTGCTGGATACCGACTACGAAGAAGACGGCACGCGGATCAAGCTCGTGGCGACCGATCGCATCGCGCGGATGATCCGCTCGGCGCTCGAC
>NZ_JANMSQ010000305.1:0-5479 GCF_031389465.1 Pseudolysinimonas sp. | reverse complement strand
TTGTCGAACAGCCGAAAGAACCGGTCGAGCCGCACATCGATGCTCGACGGCTGGATCATGTCGCGGTCGAGCGGCTCCAACCCGATGTGTCCGGCGTCGAGTTCGGCCCGGATGTCGCGGTCGCTCAGCAGCATGGGAACGAGGCTACCGGCTCAGTTACACTGGCTCAGTCGCCCGCAGGGGCAGCGCGCGGATGTAGTTCAATGGCAGAACTTCAGCTTCCCAAGCTGATAGCGCGGGTTCGATTCCCGTCATCCGCTCGGAGTGGCTGTTCGAGTGACTTCCGGTGTGTCACGCCCGTCTGCGTTGGAGTTCCTAGCGAGGATCCAGAAAATGTCGAACGTCGCCGAGTCATTGGAACGCCTTGTCGAGCTTCCGGGAGCACGATCCGCGGCTCTCGTCGACAGCAGTTCTGGAATGGTCCTGAGTCATGCAGGGTCAGATGCTCACCTCGAGATAACGGCGGCCGCCAACACTGAGGTGGTTCGCGCCCAACTGAAGTCGATCGGAACTCTGGGGTCGAACGACGCGATCGACGACATCCTCATCACCTTGAGCACGCAGTACGACATTGTTCGACCCCTGGCCGTGAACCCGTCGATCTTTCTCTACCTCGCCTTGGACAAGAACAAGTCGAATCTGGCCATGGCGCGCTACAAAGTGAGCGAGTGCGAACAGCAGCTCGAGCTGTAGCCCGTCCCGTCACCTGCCTCCGATGCCCACAAGTGGGGGTTTCTGTCGCGCCCATCGCCCGAAACCATGGAGTCCTCGACCCATTAGATGAGGATGCCGTCGCATGAGCCTTGAATCCCGACTCAAATCGGGTCTCCGTCGCTCCAAGACGGAACCTGACCGCCCGGACTATTCCGAGCCGGACTTCTCTGGGTGGGCCCAGAGGCTCGACGACTTCATCCCTGCGGCGCACGCCGCCCCGGCCGCAGCCGTTGCGGCCCAACCGGCAGCGGCGGCAGTGCCCGTGGATGTCGAGGTCGAGGTAGCACCCGCCGTTGAGTCTTCAAACGACCGTCCGAGTCTCGACGGGGTTCTCGCAAAGCTCCTGAGCTTCGACGGAGCAATGTGCGTCGCGGTCGTGGACAGTGAGACCGGGATGATCCTGGGCAAAGCCGGTTCCGGTGTTGATATCGATCTAGCGGCCGCGGGCGCCTCGGTGATTCTTCGCGCGCGACTCGGGAGCATCAAAGCTCTGGGCGGCGATGAACAGATCGACGACGTCCTGATCTCGCTGACGAGCCAGGTTCAGATCATTCACCCGCTGCCCCGCAACCCCACGATCTTTACGTACCTCATCGGAGACAAAGCCAAGTCGAGCCTCGCCATGGCGAGGTACAAGGCAGCCGAAGCAGATCTTCAGATTCAGCTGTAGGGCCCGCAGTAACCACGAGGCGAGGAAGCCGCATGACTATCGACGTCGAACACGTTGCCGGGGAGCCGCCCCCGGAGACGGTGGACTTTCCGGTAACCGTGGGCTGGACTCAAGCGGCGATGGCGGTCACGGCGGTTCTGTCGTTGAACACTCCGGTGCACATCCGGATGGTGATCGAGGGGCACGAGCCGCTGCTCATCGATTTTCGCCACCACGCGTTCTCCTGGTCCACTCCCCTTGAAGACTTCCCGGTCGACGCTGTTCATACGCGACTAGAGACCGTGCCGACCAGTGCTGATGATCCGCCGTACTTTGAGCTCCCCGGTCAGGATCTTGACGGGTTGCTGTGGGAGATGGGACTCAACTCCTTCGGTGGCGGGCCCGCGGTCTGGCTCTCGCCGGGCGAGCGCTACAGCCTCACTCGCTGGCCGAACCTGACGCAGCACTCGCACAATCTGCGCCAGGTGCAAATGATCGCGGTGCTCGGCAATGCGTATGCCAGTACGGCCGAGCTGGCCGCCTTCGCCGGCGTTGAGGTGTCGGAGGCCCAGCGCTTGATCAACGCGCTCAGCCTCATGCGGATTCTTGCGCGTTCGGCGGCTGCTCCTGCCGCGACGATGGCTCCCCAGACCGCGGCGGCCAAGCGCGACAGCCTCTTCGCTCGACTGCGCAAGCGGCTGGGGCGCTGACGCCGTGGCGGAACATGTCATCCTTTTCACGGGTCCCATGGGAGCGGGAAAGACCACGGCAATCCAGAGCCTCAGCGAGATTGAAGTCGTTCGGACCGAGGCGAACAATTCCGAACGGCACATCGTCGACAAGGCCACGACAACGGTGGCGCTCGACTACGGGGAGATTCTCGTCGGAGCCCAGGAAAAGGTTCGGCTTTACGGCATTCCGGGACAGCGGCGATTCAACTTCATGTGGACCATCCTCAAGAAGCGTGCCAAGGGGATGGTCTTGCTCGTCAACAGCGATTCCCCTGACCCCATCGGGGAGATGATCTTCTTTCTCGAAGAGTTCCGCGTGCTCTACGACCGCGGAGGGGTCGTCATCGGAGTCACCCGCGCCGACGTGATGCCGGGCCCGACGCTGGCCGAAATCTATGATGCCCTCGAGCGAACGAATCCGGGGCTGGTCATCCCGGTGTTCACGGTCGACCCACGCGTGCGCAATCAGATGCAGAACCTTCTGCTGACGCTTGTCGTCAACATCGAGATGCGCGCTGCTTTCGGCGTGCCTACGGTGGCGAGGTCAGTATGAGCACGGGACTTCACCTGAAGCCCGACGTGGTGGAGGCCGCGTCGACGCTGCTCGCTGAAATGAATGCTGCAACGAGTTCTCTCACCTACGCCGCGCTGCTGACCGACGACGGCTTCGACGTCGCCCGATTCCCGGTCAAGACCGACGGCGAGAGGTTCGCCGGAATGGCGAGCTCGATGCAGGCGCTCGGCGACGCCGTGACCCACGAACTGAACATCGGTGACAGCGAATACATCATCATCGCGTCGGGCAAGGGTCACGTCGTGCAGCTGCGGGTGCCGGGGCAAGAACTCGTGCTCTCTGCCCTCTTCGACAACGATGCGACAGTCGGACATGCCCTAGCCGTCACCCGATCGTTCGCGCAGAAGATGGCCGACCTGCTCGCATAGGGTGCACCGAAGGTTGCGATGGCGGCGTTGAGTTAACGTGGACCGTATGGCTGCTTTCTCCCCTGAGGTCGTCGCAGCGGTGCTCCACCACATGAACGACGACCACATCGAAGACAACGTGCTCATCGTGCGGGCGTTCGCCGACCGTGAGGTACGTGATGCGACGATGCACGATCTCGACGAGCAGGGCGGCATCTGGCACTACGAGTTCGAGGGTGAGCAGCAGGAGCTGCGTATCCCGTGGCCTGGTGCGCCGCTGAGCGAACGCGCGGAGATCCGGCGCGACATCGTCGCCCTCTACGACGCCGCGTGCGAGAAGCTCGGCGTCGACGCCCGGCCGCACTGACACGGGTTCCGGCCGTGCGCGCGCTGCTCCACTCGCCGAACCGCATCGTCGCGCTTGCGCTCGGCATCGCGTTCGCCGGCTACGGCCTGTTCTCGGTGCTCGCGGATAGGCCGCTGCTCGCCGCACTCTTCACGGTCGCCGCTACGACCCTCGTCGTCGGTTCGCTACTCGGGATCGCCCCCGCCCGCGGGGCGAACATCGTCATCGGAACTGCGTGGTTGGTCCTCGGTTACGCCGGGCTCTTCCTCGTCGGCACCGACTTCAACGTCGTCGGACTGACCGCTCTCGACGAGGTCGCACTCTTCGCGTCGGCGACTGTCCACCTCGCGGTCGGACTCGGTGCGCGCCGCGACACCGCGACTGCATCCGACGCTCCTCCCACTCTGTAGCGCGGAGACCGCCACGACGGGCGAACGCGTCTCGCGCCCGCCCGTCGTCGGCTGCGGTCAGTCGATCACGGCTGGTATTGGAGGATGTATAGCCCGCTGTCGCGGTCGGAGGCCAGCACGTACTTCTGACCGTCGGGGTGTTCGTGAACCTCGACACCCCAGAAGTTGTTGCCGCCGCCGTCGATGAAATGTCCCACTTCTTCGAGTCCGCCGGGTCCATAGCTCACAACCCGGAAGCCGGCCGCGTAGTACGAGATGTAGGCGAGGTTTTCACTCGGGTCGGTTGCCACCTCGTGCACGGAGAGATCGCCGAAACCTTCCGCATAGGCGGCGTCTTGGCTCTCGGGCACGAAGTACTGGTCGATGTCGGTCATCGTGTCGGTGTCGTACAGGTGCACGTAGCCCCAGCCGTCGAAGACGGCCTTGACGTCGACATCCTGACCCGTCGCTCCAACGGCCACGGGGATTGCGGTGCCGCCGGCGTCATCGCAGCTGTAGTCAGCCGGGACTCCGCCGGTGATGATGCGGAAGCCGTCGGTGCGTGAAACGAAGACCGCAGGGATGTCCGCGGTCACGAGCATCGACACGAGCGCCTCGCAGCCATCGACGCCGGTGCGGTTGACGACGATCGCACCCTCGTAACCGGCCGCCTGAGCGTTTTGCACCTTGACGGTGAAGTCGCACACGCCGCGCTCGATGACAGCGACCAGGGCTGTCGCCTCGGCGGGCGGGATCGTCGCCGCGTCGCAGGCGAGACCCAGGAATCGGGTGCCGCCGGTGAGGCTCGAGTCGGCATCGATCGCCGGCACGTCGGAGCCCTGCACCGCCGTGAACTCGGTGCCGTCCTCCATCGTGGCCGTCACCCGGTAGGGGTCGAAGTCCTCATCGGTGGCGATGAAGTACTCATCGTCATTCGTGAACTCCGCCTGATGTCCGTTGCCTTCCGGAGTGACCGACTCGCCGAACTGGGCACGGACGGGGTCGACGGCGTCGTAGTCGGTATCCGAGATGAAGACCGGGTTGGCCGGGTCGTCGACGTTGAGCTTGGCGTAGCCGCCATCCCAGTACGAGACGAGCATCGTCTGCACGCCGTCGATCTCCTTGACCACCATGTCGTGGAGGAACACGGCGTCGCCGTGTACCTCGCCGAGCGGCTGTGCCGTCTGCTCGTCGAGCGACGTCTCCGAGATGAGCACAGGCTTCGACGGGTTCGTGATGTCGAGGATGTCGATGTCGGTCTCTTCGAGGTCGTCGACGAGAACGGCGTATGCCTTGTCGCCGTCAGTCCACATCCGAACGGAGTGCGTCTCATTGGACTTCGTCTGCGCCTTGCCCGGCACGCTGAAGTCGCCGGCGCCCTCCACCAGTTTCTTCGGATGAGTCGGGTCGGTGACGTCGACCAACGTAATTCCCCCAACGCCGCGCGTCTCACCCGGGCAGATCTCGTTCTGGTACGCGAGCACCTCGCCCTCGAAAGACGCGGTCTCGAGGTGGATGACCTGCGACCCCTCTCCGCTGAACGTTCCTCGGTGGCTCGGGATGAGCGTGACCAGTTCCGGCGCGGTCGGGTCGGAGATGTCCACGATGTAGACGCCGCCGCGACCGCATTCGGGTTCCCAGAACGCGGTGAGGTAGGCGTAGTTGCCGTACGCCGAGACGTCGGCGATGCGGCCCGGCTCCTCCATTCCTTCGAAGATGTCCAAGTTGC
>NZ_JANMSQ010000266.1:0-3380 GCF_031389465.1 Pseudolysinimonas sp. | reverse complement strand
CGGATCGCCGAGGAACTGGCTCAGGATGCCGCGGTGCAGGCCGCCGACACGATTCTCGTGACGGTGCCCAACCAGCTCGGGGTCGACTTCAACGCTCGCATCCTCTCTTCGATTGCGCGTGACATCAAGCCCGCGCTCGGCGACTAACGTCGAACCGTGACGATCCCGGGCCCGTGGCTGCGCACCGCAGCGGGCGCCGGCCTCGTCGGGCCCGACGGATCGGTCGGTGCGACGATCTTCGCCGAGATGAGCGCTCTCGCCGCGAGTACCGGGGCGATCAACCTCGGTCAGGGATTTCCCGACACCGACGGACCGCCCGAGGTACTCGAGGCCGCCCGCGGGGCAATCTCCGCCGGCGTCAACCAGTACCCGCCGGGCCGCGGCATGCCGGTTCTGCGTGAGGCGATAGCTCGGCACCAACAGCGCTTCTACGGACTCGTCGTCGATCCCGAGACCGAGGTTCTCGTCACCGCGGGAGCCACCGAGGCGCTTGCCGCGACGCTTCTGGCGCTCGTCGAGCCCGGCGACGAGATTCTGACCTTCGAGCCGTATTACGACTCTTACGCCGCGATCGCCTCTCTCGCCGGCGCTCGCCTCGTGACGGCTCCGCTCGAGTGGCCGTCGTTCTCCCCCGACCCCGACCGCATCCGGGCCGCGTTCTCAGCGCGCACCCGCATCGTGCTCGTCAACGACCCACACAACCCGACCGGGTCGGTGCTCGACCGCGCGACGCGCGAACTGATTGTCGAGCTCGCCATCCGCCACGACGCGCTCATCGTCACCGATGAGGTGTACGAGCACCTGCGCTTCGGCACCCCGCACGAGCCGATCGCGACTCTCCCCGGCGCAGCCGAGCGCACCATCACGATCTCGTCGGGTGGGAAGACGTTTTCGACGACCGGCTGGAAGATCGGCTGGCTGCACGCCCGCGCCGACCTGGTGACGGCGATCCTCAGCGTCAAGCAGTTCCTGACCTACGTGAACGGCGCACCGTTCCAGCCGGCGATCGCTGTCGGGCTCGACCTCCCCGACACGTTCTACGCCCGGATCGCCGCCGACCTCGGTGCCGGGCGTGACATCCTCGTCGCAGGGTTGCAGCACGCGGGTCTCACGGTTTCGGTTCCCGAAGGTTCGTACTTCGTGGTCGCCGACGCTGCACCGCTCGGTGCGACGGACGCCGCTGCGTTCTGCCGCGACCTCGCGACCACCGCCGGAGTCGTCGGCATCCCGGTCTCGGCGTTCACGTCGACGCCCCACGCCTACGCCGGTCTTGTGCGTTTCGCGTTCTGCAAGAAGCCAGAGGTGTTGCGCGCCGCGGCTCGTCGGTTGTCCGCTCTCGGCGCGTCATCCATTGACTATCGATAGGTTTCGATCGATACTCGATAGGTGACCAGCTCAACCGTTCCCCAACTCCCCCGGCCCTGGCTCCCGATCGTTGTGGCGACCTTCGTCGCTCTCGGCGTGCTGTTCCTCGGCATCGGCATTCTCCAGTACGGCCTGATCGCCCTATCCGAGTACTACGTGCGGACCCTGCCGGAGTACTCGGCTCTGCAACCACCCCTGCTGGTCTTGCTGCTCGGCGGCGGAGTGTGTTTTCAGGCGGCAATCGTCTCGACGGCGGTTCTTGTCGGCCGAGTCAGGTCGGGGCACATCCTCGAGCAAGGCGCTCTGCGCTGGGTCGACGTGTTGGTCGGAACCATCACCCTGGCGGGATTCGTGACGGTGGCTCTCGTGATCCTGCTCAGGATCGCGGATGCGCTCCCGCCGGGAGTCATGCTCGTACTCGTCATCGGCGGCGTCGCACTCGGCGTGCTCGACCTTCTGCTGCTCGTGCTGCGCTCGCTGCTGCGCCGAGCAATCATCTTGCGCACCGAGCTGGACGAGGTCGTCTGATGCCGATCCGGATCTCGATCGACCGGATGCTCACCGACCGCGGGATGGGCGTCGGCGACTTCGCCGAGGCGATCGGCATCACGCCCGCCAACGTTGCCGTGCTCAAGAACGGGCGGGCGAAGGCCGTGCGGTTCTCGACGCTCGACGCGATGTGCCGCGTGCTCGACTGCCAGCCGGGTGATCTGCTGGCCTACGACCCGGACTGACGCGCCTTCGATCAGCCGCGGAGGTCGGCGAGAGCACCCCAGATGCGATCGGCCACTTCGTCGCGAGTGGCATCGCCATCGACCTCAACCAATCGACCGAGCGGCACATCGCTCGCGAACGCTTGCCGGTAGAGATCGCGCGCTTTCTCGAGTGCCGAGGCCTTGTCGAACGGTCCGGTGTTGAACTCACCGCGCGCGTCGAGCCGGGCGACACACGCCTCGACCGAGGTGTCGACGAAGACCGTCGCGTCGGGTTCCATCGCCCGGGAGTTGAGGGTGCGCACCCACTCGAAGGGCAGCCCCTGCGAGGTTTGGTAGGCGAGTGATGACGCGACGTACCGGTCGCTGACGACCCAGGTGCCGGCATCCAGCAGTGCCCGGATCTCGACGGTGTGCTCGATGCGGTCCGCTGCAAAGGTCAGCGCAACCGTCTCGGGTTCGAGGTGCAGGTCGCCGTCGGTGAAGGCCCGCGCGATCTTGCCGATCACACCGTCGGTCGGCTCTTTCGTCAACTCGACCGGGATGTCGTGCTCGATCAGGCGGGCGGCAAGCAGCGCGCCCTGTGTGGTCGTGCCAGCGCCGTCGAGGCCCTCGAGCACGATGAATCTGCCCGGGCTGCTCACGCGTTCGATGCTACCGGGGCGAGAATCGGTGCATGTCTCTCGTCGCCCCGATGCTCGCCAAAGCCGTCGAGAAGGTGCCCGAAGGCGATCTGCTCTACGAGCCGAAGTGGGACGGCTTCCGCGGCATCGTGTCGGTCACCAGCGACGGCGTCGAAATCGGCAGTCGCGGCGACAAACCGCTGACCCGCTACTTTCCCGAGCTGGTGGATGCCTTCGGTCGACTGCTCCCACCCTGCGTGCTCGACGGCGAGATCGTCGTCACGATCGAGTGGGACGGCAAGCGCCGCCTGCATTGGGATTCGCTGACGCAGCGCATCCACCCGGCCGAGAGCCGAGTGACGAAGCTGTCGCAGGAGACCCCGGCGTCATTCGTCGCGTTCGATCTGCTCGCGGTCGGCGATCGGGATCTCACCGGCGAACCGCTGTCGGTGCGGCGCGCCGAGCTCGAAAAGCTGTTCGCCGACGTGCACGCTCCCCTGCACCTCACCCGCACCACCCGCGACGTCGAGCTGGCGCGGCGGTGGGTCGACGAGTTCGAAGGCGCAGGTCTGGATGGCGTGGTCGCCAAGCCGCTCGACCAGCCCTACCAACCGGGCAAACGCGCGATGTTCAAGATCAAACACAAGCGCACGGCGGATGTCGTGCTGCTCGGGTACCG
>NZ_JANMSQ010000264.1:0-7934 GCF_031389465.1 Pseudolysinimonas sp. | reverse complement strand
GGCGGCTCGCCTGCGCGCATCGGGGCTCAACGTTCCCGAAGACCGCATCTGGACCTCGGCGCTCGCCACCGCCGACTTCTGCGCCACGCAGAATCCCGGCGGTACGGCCGGCGTCATCGGCGAGGCCGGCATCACCACAGCCCTGCACGAGGTCGGTTTCATCATGACCGAGACCAATCCCGACTACGTCGTCGTCGGCGAGACCCGCAACTACTCGTTCGAGGCGATCACCCGCGCCATCCGCCTGATCAACGCCGGGTCGCGGTTCATTGCGACCAACCCGGATGCGACCGGGCCGAGCGCGGACGGGGTGCTTCCGGCGACGGGTGCGGTCAGCGCCCTCATCTCGAAGGCCACCGGTCGCGAGCCGTACGTCGTCGGAAAGCCGAACCCGATGATGTTCCGCTCGGCGATGAACCGCATCGGCGCGCACAGCGAGTCGACCGCGATGATCGGCGACCGTATGGACACCGACATCGTCGCCGGCATCGAGGCGGGACTGCACACCATCCTCGTGCTCACGGGAATCGCCGACCAGACCGAGATCGAGAAATACCCGTTCCGCCCCGATGAGATCCTCACCGGAGTTCACGAGTTGCTCGACTGATCGGCTATTTGCCCAACTTGGCTGACCTTTCGCGCGGAAAGTCCGCCATCTCGGGCAAATGGCCTGTTAACCTCCGGGCGTGAGCGCGATCTGGCAGCCGGGCAGTCCCGACACGATCGTGCACGGCGACAACCTCGAGGTCGCTCGGTCGTTGCCCGACGCGAGCTTCCGGCTGATCTACCTCGACCCGCCGTTCAACACCGGCAAGACGCAACGCCGACAGCGGCTGACGGTGACCCGGGCCGAGGAGGGCGACGGACGGGTCGGCTTCGGCGGCCGCAGTTACACCGCGGAGCGCGGCGCGGTGTCGCGCTACGCCGACACGTTCGACGACTACTGGGCCTTTCTCGAACCGCGACTCGTCGAGACGCGGCGACTGCTGGATGACACGGGCACGTTGTACCTGCACCTCGACTACCGCGAAGCCCACTACGCGAAGGTCGCACTCGACCGGCTGTTCGGCCGCGAGTGCTTTCTCAACGAGATCATCTGGGCTTACGACTACGGCGGCAAGTCGACGCGGCGCTGGCCGTCGAAGCACGACACGATCCTCGTCTACGTGAAGAATCCCGACCGCTACTTCTTCGACAGTGCGACGGTCGACCGAGAGCCCTACATGGCGCCGGGGCTGGTCACGCCCGAGAAGGCTGAGCGCGGCAAGCTACCGACGGATGTCTGGTGGCACACGATCGTGCCGACCAACGGGGCCGAACGCACCGGGTACGCGACACAGAAACCGGAGGGCATCCTGCGCCGCATCGTGCAGGCGTCGAGCGCTCCTGGCGACGCGGTGCTCGACCTGTTCGCGGGGTCGGGCACGACGGGGGCGGTAGCGACGGCGCTCGGCCGCCGCTACCTGCTGGTCGACGAAAGTGCCGACGCGATCGCGGTGATGCGAGCTCGGCTGCCCGACGCTCGGATCGTCGAGGTTTAGCCGCCGGGAGCGGGCTGGACGGGCTCCACCGGCGCCCGCGGAATCGCGACCGAGGTGGTCAGCGGCTCACCCGACGACCGGCTCACGAAGCAGTAGTACGAGGGGTCGGTTTCCCACTTCTCCTCGGTCACCGGGTAGGCGCCCTGCATCTGGGCGTCGCTGTAAGCACCGGCCGCGGCGAGGTCGACGACCCCGGGGGCCGAGCACAGCAGCGAGATCTGCGCCTGAAGCGCCTCCGCGCCGGGGAACTCTGCCCACACCGGTTCGGCCGCGGGATCTTCGGGGTCGGCAGGCTCCGGCGGGAACCAGGCGCGGAACACCATCTGCGCCGCGTGCGGGGTGGCACAGTCGACGACCGTGTACTCCTCGGCCCAAGCCCCGGTCTCGACGTCGTACGGTTCGAGGCATTCGCCGCCGAGCAGCTCGTCCCAGTCGTAGGTACCGGGTTCGACCGGCCCGATCGCGAGCGGTGTGCGCGTCGGGGTGGGGGTCGGCGTCGGGCTCGCGACCACCGCCGGAGCCGGTCCCAGTAGGTCGGGCAGCCGGGTGCCGAGCAGGAACAGCGCGATGAGCGCGATCACCGCGAGCAGACCGCCGCCGACCCCGGCCAGCACCTTCTGCGGCGTGCCGAAGTTGCTCGGGGGAGGCGGGCCTCCGGCACCCGGAACGTGCACGAGCTCTTGGGACCGCCCGCGGGCCGCGAACGGAGCCTCGTTCGGATCCGGCCCGGGCTGATACTCGCGGAAGGCGTCTTCGCCGAACAGGGCGTCGAGTGCCGAGTCGTGTTCCGGACCTCCGGGCGGACGCAGGGGCGCGGGCACGAGCGCCTGCGTCGGCTCGTCGGAGAACGTCGGCATCGCCTGCGTCGGCTCCGGCCCGAGGCCGGGCGGCGGGCCGTAGGTCGTCCCAGGACCGTAGGTCGTCTGCGGTTCGGGCGCCAGATGCGGGGGCTCGTACGTCGGCATTGCCTGCGTCGGCGGCGGATCCCAGGCCGGCGCCGACGGCTGCACCGGGGGTTGCGCCGCGGGTTGCACCGGCGGTGCCACGTACGGCTGCACCGGAGGATCGAACGGGTTGTTCAGCTGTGGCGCGACGAGGGGCGGCGGCGCGGCTGCGGGCGGCGGCGCCACGGGAGGGGGTGAGGAAGCCGGTGGGGCGGCCGCATCCTCTTCTTGCGCACGCCGCTGCGCAGCCTCACGGGCTTCGCGCTCGAACTTCGCGAAGAAGTCCTCGGCGTCGTCGCCGGCGTCGGGATTCATTGTTTCGTCAGGCCCAGGTCCTGCAGCGAGATCGCCGCGTAGTACGGGTAGCCGGCCGCTTCGATGATCTCCTGGGCACCGGTGTCACGGTCGACGACAACGGCGACGGCCGCGATCTCGGCGCCGACCTTGAGCAGCGCCTCGATCGCCTTGAGCGGCGAGCCACCCGTCGTCGAGGTGTCTTCGAGCACGACGACGCGCTTGCCCTCGAGGTCGGGTCCTTCGACCTGGCGGCCGCGGCCGTGGTCCTTCGGCTCTTTGCGCACGACGAAGGCGTCGTAGCGGCGGCCGATCGCTGCGCCGCGGTGCAACACCGCTGCCGCGATCGGGTCGGCTCCCATGGTGAGCCCTCCGACGGCGGCGATGTCGGGGATGTCAGCGATGAGGTCGACCATGACTTCGCCGATCAGCGGGGCGACCCTGCCGTCGAGGCTGACCTTGCGCAGGTCGATGTAGTAGGTGGCCTTCTTGCCGCTCGTCAGCGTGAAGTCCCCGTGGAAGACGGCGTCGTCCTTGATGTGCTGGATGAGCAGGCCGCGAGCGTCGGTCACAACGACAAGACTATGTGTCATGCGACTGGCGACTTGGAACGTGAACTCCGTGCGCAGCCGGGTGGCTCGAATCACCGACTTCGCCGTGCGGGAGAGCATCGACGTGCTCGCGATGCAGGAGATCAAGTGCACGTCCGCCCAGTTTCCGACGCAGGCGTTCGAGGATGCCGGCTACGAGGTGGTGCTCCACGGCTTGAACCAGTGGAACGGCGTCGCGATCGCGAGCCGACATCCGATCGACGATGTCGAGGTCGGCTTCCCGGGGATGCCGGGGTTCGAGAAGGGTGCCGAAGGCCCCGACCTGCCGCAGGAGGCGCGGGCGATCGGCGCGACGACGGGCGGCCTGCGGGTGTGGTCGCTCTACGTGCCGAACGGCCGGTCGCTCGACGACCCGCACTACGGGTACAAGCTCGACTGGCTCGCGAAGCTCACGGATGCCACCCGGGCGTGGGCAGGCTCGGCCCTGCCGTTAGCGTTGACGGGTGACTTCAACATCGCCCCGCTCGACGGCGACGTGGGCGACCCGACGCTCATCCCGGGCTTGTCGACGCACATCTCGCCCCCCGAGCGCGCCGCATTCGAGGCACTTCTGGATGCCGGCCTCACCGACGTCGTGCGTCGTCTTGTTCCGACCGGCTACACCTACTGGGACTACAAGCAGCTGCGCTTCCCGCGCAACGAAGGGCTGCGCATCGACTTCGTGCTCGGCTCACCGGCGTTCGCGGATGCCGTCACCGGCGCCGCCATCCACCGTGATGAACGCAAGGGGGATGCCCCGAGCGACCACGTTCCCGTCGTCGTCGACCTCGACCTGCACCCCGAGGACGACGACGACCGCCCGATGATCTTCTGACCACCAGGGCCGGGGGATCAGCGCATGCCGCGGTAGTGCACCCGCTCCTCCGGCGAGAGGTGCTCGGTCGCGTAGGAGAGCATCGTGCGCGGCATTCGCGGCGCATGCACATCGAGGAAGTCGAGCAGCGCCTCGCGTGAGACCCGCTTGCCGACTTCGCGCAGCATCCAGCCGACCGCCTTGTGCATCAGGTCTTCCCGATCGCCCAGCAGTCGCTCGGCGAGCGCCAGGGTCGTCGAGGCGTCGCCGCGCTTGATGAACGCGAACGTGGCCAGCACCGCGACCCGGCGCTCCCAGAGCACCGGAGAGGCGGCGAGGTCGTCGAGCACCGACCGTTCGCGGTCGTACAGCCACCCGCCGAGGGCGTACTCGGCCGACGCGTCGACGAGGTCCCAGTTGTTGACGCGTCCGCGCCGCACCGCCGCGAGGTACCGGTCGGCGGTGGTGTGCGGGTCGCGTCGGGCCGCGTCATTGAGCAGCAGCACCCCGGCGAGCCGGTGCTCGTGCTCGGCGTCATCGAGCAGCGCGTCGATCTCGTCGAACCCCAGCCCGCGGAAGCGTTTCACCACCGACCGGGTGAGCGGAACGCGCAGTCCGAGGAAGACATCGCCCGCCCCGTAGCCGCCTTCGTAGCCCTTGAAGTACCCCCGCTGTCTGACACCATCCGCGGGATTTGCGAACTCGGCGAGCGCCGAACGCACGTCCTGGGCCGTCGAAGTCGATTCCACGCAACGATCATGCGCAGATCACAACCCTTTCCGGAAGCACTCTTCCTAGGCTCGATACATGACGACGCTCTCTGCTCCCGCCGTCGACGACGTCGTCGCATCCCCGGCGTGGCTCGACCTCAAAGCAGCTGCCGCTGCCCTTCATCCGATGCAGGTGCACGACGGCAGCATTCCCGACGCCGCCCAGCATGCCGAGGCCAGGTCGCACTGTGCGCGGATCCGGAAGTCGCTGGAAGATCTGACCCCAGCGTTCCCCCACGACACGGACTACCTGAACGCAGCGCGTTCCGACTTCGAGAAGTGGGAAGCCGACGGGTTCGCGGTGCCCGACTTCTACGACTCCCTCGTCGCATTCCGCCCCGAGTTGCATCGCGAGAACGGCCGTCGGCACCTCGTCGTGTTCCCGATGTACACCCAGAACGGCAGCACCGACCGGCTCGTCGAAGCGGTGCTCATCGAAGTGGTCTGGCCGGAGTTCATCGCCGCGATCGAGCAGACCTACACGAACGCGCTCTTCGTGCCGATCCGTTTCCTCGACTTCACGTCGGGCTACGACACCAACGCGGCCGTGCTGTTCCCCGAAACCGTCGCGATGCGCGAGATTCCGGCGTTCACCTGGGGGGCGATCTTCGCCGACCGGGAGGCCGCCCGGTTCCGCTCGGTGACCCGTAAGGCCGCGGAGATCACGAAACTCGACCTCCCCAATGACGCACGGCGGCTGCTCGACAACCAGCGGCTCGCCGAAGAGACCTTCGTGCTGTGGGACCTCATCCACGACCGTACCCACATGCGCGGTGACCTGCCGTTCGACCCGTTCATGATCAAGCAGCGGATGCCGTACTTCCTGTACTCGCTCGAAGAGCTGCGCTGCGACCTCACCGCGTTCCGCGAGTCGGTGAAACTGGTTCGCGCCGAGGAGACCGACGCCACCACCCGCGAACACGCGCAGCTCGCGCAGTACGCGATCCTGTTCGACCGGATGTTCCGCTTCCCGCTCAGCGGCGACCGCACCCGCAACTACGACGGGCTCGGCGGGCAACTGCTCTTCGCCTGGCTGCACCAGCGCGACGTGCTGCACTGGACCGACACCCAGCTCGCGATCGACTGGGCCGAAGTGCCGGATGTTGTCGTGGGGCTGTCGGACGCCATCGACGACCTGTACTGGCGCAGCATCGACCGGCCGAAGGCCGCGCACTGGCTCGCGGCGTACGAACTGGTGCGCAGCGTGCTCGACCCGCATCCGGCGTCCCAGTGGGCGCGTGGCCTGTCCGACGAGATCCTTTCCGGCCCGGCGAAGGGCATGACGGATGCGGTGCTCGACGACGAGTTCCCGCTGTCGATGTTCTATGAGGCGCTGCAGAAGAAGATGGGCGACGTCATCGAGTCGACGAAGGGCATCACCGGGCGTAGCGTCGAGGCATGAAGAAAGACAGGTCGGTGCTCAAGGCCGTGCTCATCGGGGTGGGCGCGCTGCTCTACGGCGCTTCGCCGATCGACCTGATCCCCGAAATCCTGGCCGGGCCGCTCGGTTTCGGTGACGACGCTCTCGTTCTCATCGGTGCAGGGGTAGCGATCTTCCGCATCCTCAAGGGCCGCGCGGCACGACAGGCAGCCGCGAGCAGTGCCACGATGAACGGGTGACCAGACTCCACGATCCCGGCTGGCGGGGCTTCGCCTCCGACAACTACGCGGGCGTTCACCCCGAAGTGCTGGCCGCTCTCGCCGAGGCGAACGACGGCCACCAGGTCTCCTACGGCGAAGACGTCTACACCGCCCGGCTCGCCGAGGTCATGCGCGAACAGTTCGGGCCGGACGCCGAGGTCTTTCCGGTGTTCAATGGCACGGGCGCGAACGTCGTCGCGCTCACCAGCCTGCTGCCGCGTTGGGGCGCGGTCGTCACGACCCGCACGTCGCACATCCACTCCGACGAGGGCGGCGCACCCGAGAAGGTCACCGGACTCAAGTTGTTCGTCGTGCCGACCCCCGACGGCAAACTCACCCCCGAGCTGATCGCCACCGAAGCGTGGGGTTGGGGTGACGAGCACCGCGCCCAGCCGCTCGCGGTGAGCATCACCCAGACGACAGAACTCGGCACGCTCTACACGCCGGCCGAGGTGCGCGCGATCGCCGACTTCGCGCACGAACACGGGATGGCGCTCCACATGGATGGCGCGCGCCTCTGGAACGCCGCCGCCGCGCTCGGCGTACCGTTTCGTGAGTTCACCGTGGATGCCGGCGTCGACATCCTGAGCTTCGGCGGCACCAAGGTCGGGTTGCTCGGCGCGGAGGCGGTCGTCGTGCTCGACCAGTCGCGGGTGGACGGGCTCGTCTTCCTGCGCAAGACGACGATGCAGCTCTCGAGCAAGATGCGCTTCCTGTCGGCGCAGTTGCTCGCGCTCTTCGAGGGCGGGCTCGGGCTCTCCGCCGCCTCGCACGCGAACGAGATGGCGGCCCGGCTGCGCGGTGCGCTCGAGGAGCTCGCGCTGCCCGCCCTCGGCTTCAGTCAGGCCACCCAAGCCAACGCGGTGTTTGCGGTGCTCGACAACGCCGCGGCCGACCGCATCCGTTCGAAGGTGCGCTTCTACGACTGGGACCGTGCCGCTGGCGAAGTGCGCTGGATGACGGCCTTCGACACGACCGAGGCGGATGTCGACGCCTTCGTCGAGGTCATTCGGGCCGAACTCGCGTGACCGATGTCGTCGCCGACGGCGTCTGGCTCGTCGAGTTGCCGCTGCCACATCCGACGGTCGTCGAGACCACCAACTGCTACGTGTTCGCCGACTCGAGCGGCGGCGCTCACCTCGTGGATCCCGGGTGGGATACCGACGACAACTTCGCCCGGCTCGAGGCCGGGCTGAGGGTCGCCGGGTTCGGTCTCGCCGACGTGCGCTCGATCACCGCGACGCACCTGCATCCCGACCATCTCGGGCTCGGGTCGCGCCTGCGTACCGAGTTCGGCATCCCGATCGCCCTGCACCGCGCCGAGCACGCCGCGCTCACCC
>NZ_JANMSQ010000237.1:0-3149 GCF_031389465.1 Pseudolysinimonas sp. | reverse complement strand
CCCGCGTGCCGGGCCGCGATCCCGAGCGTCCCGCGATGGTGTTGCACGGTCATCTCGACGTCGTTCCTGCCGACGCCGCCAACTGGAGCGTCGACCCGTTCGAGGGCGTAATCAAGGACGGGATGCTGTGGGGCCGGGGCGCTGTCGACATGAAGGACATGGATGCCATGATCCTGACGTCGCTCGGCGACATCCTCTCAGGCGGTGAACTGCCCGCGCGGGAACTCATCGTCGCGTTCTTCGCCGACGAAGAGAACGGTGGCGTCTACGGGTCGCACTACATGGTCGACGAACATCCCGACCTGTTCGCCGGTGCAACGGAGGCGGTGAGCGAGGTTGGCGGCTATTCGATCGACCTCGCCGGCACGCGTGCGTACCTGCTGCAGACGGGGGAGAAGGCTCTCGTCTGGATCAAGCTCATCGCCCGCGGCACGGCGGCGCACGGGTCGCGGGTGTTCCGCGACAACGCGGTGACCAAGCTCGCCGAAGCGGTCGCGAAACTCGGGCGCGAGGAGTGGCCGGTGCATCTCACGGCGACGACACGCGACCAGTTGGCCCGGCTCGCCGAGATCCTCGGGGGCTCCGTCGACGACCCCGATGCGCTCATCCTCTCGGCCGGAACGGCGGCGGGCTTCCTGCAAGCCGGCATCCATGTGACCACCAACCCGACGGTGCTCGAAGCCGGCTACAAGCACAACGTCATCCCCGACCGCGCGGAAGCGCTCATCGACACCCGACCCTTCCCGGGTCGCGAAGACGAGGTGCTTGCGCGCATCCGCGAGATCGTCGGACCCGAGATCGAGATCGAGATCGTGCACCACGACATCGGCATGGAGGGCGAATTCTCCGGGGATCTCGTGGATGCCATGGTCGCCTCACTGCATCGCTTCGACCCCGGCGCGCCCGTGATCCCGTACCTGATGAGCGGTGGTACCGACAACAAGGCTCTCGCCAAGCTCGGAATCACCGGCTACGGCTTCGCGCCGCTGAAACTCGGCCCCGAACTGAACTTCCCGGCGATGTTCCACGGGGTCGACGAGCGGGTGCCGCTCGACGCGCTCGCGTTCGGTCGCGAGGTACTCGGCGACTTCCTGCGAAACTGCTGACGTGTCGACATCCACCCCCACACGGCTGCCGACGCCGCAGCGCACCTCTCCCGCCCGCTTCGCCGTCGCCGGGGTCGTGCTGGTCGCGGGTCTGGCGGCTGTGCGGGTCTTTGCGCCCGAGTCCGGAGTGGTCGATCTCGGCAACGTCGCTCAGGACTTCGTGACGCTATCGCTGAGCGTCGTCATCGAATCGCTGCCGTTCGTGTTTCTGGGCATCGGGCTCGCGGTGATCGTGCAGGTGTGGGTACCGGAACGGGTGCTGCTGCGGGTGCTGCCACGTACCCCGGTGCTGCGCCGCGCAGTGCTGTCGTTGCTCGGGGTGCTACTGCCGGTCTGCGAGTGCGGCAACGTTCCGCTCTCCCGAGGGTTGATCATGCGCGGGCTGACGGTACCCGAGGCGATGACCTTTCTGGTCGCGGCCCCGATCATCAACCCGGTCACCATCCTCACGACGTATCAGGCGTTCGGGTTCGACGACGGCATCCTCGTGGCCCGGGTGCTCGGTGGGTTCGCGATCGCCAACCTCGTCGGCTGGATGTTCTCGCGTCATCCCCGCCCGGATGCCCTGCTCACTCGCTCGTTCTCTGCGACGTGTGCGCGGGGGAGGAGCCACTCCCACGACCACGGTGGCCGCTGGCAGAAGTCGGTGGAAGCCTTTGCCGCCGAGACGACCGCGATGCTGCCCGCGCTTCTCGTCGGCTCTGCGATCGCCGGGCTCATCCAGGTGGGCGTCTCCCGCGACCTGCTCGTCACCCTGGGTTCCAACCCCGTGCTGTCGGTGTTCGTGCTCATGCTGCTGGCGTTCGTCATCGCGGTGTGCTCGAATGTCGACGCGTTCTTCATCCTCGCCTTCGGTGCCACCTTCCTTCCCGGGGCGATCGTCGCATTCCTGTTGTTCGGGCCGGTGATCGACGTGAAGATGCTCGCGCTCCTGCGCACCACCTTCACCGCGAAGACCCTGGCGCTTTTGACACTCCTCGTAGGGCTCGGGGCAGCGACGATCGGATTGGCGATGAACCTTGCGTGACCGGTTCGTGCAGCGTTGGCTCGGGGTGACTCTGAGCCTGATCGGTGTCGTCGCCATCCTCTGGCTCGGCGCAACGGGCCGACTCGAGCTCTACATCCACCCGCGGTACACGGTGTTCACGATCGTGATGGCGGTCATCGGGGGAGCGGCGTCGATCGCGGCCTTCCTCGTGGTGCCCGGTGGGTCGCAAGGGCATCACGATCACCAGGATGAGCAGCCACCGCGTACGGGATGGCGTGCCGCGATCGCGATCGCGGGGAGCGTGCTGCTCGTGGCGATCACGGTCGTCGCGCTCCTCGTGCTTCCGCCCGCGACCCTCACCTCTGCGACAGCTGACAACCGCGACATCTCCGACTCCACGGTTCTGTCGTCCTCGGACACGACGGCACTCGTCGGCGGCGACTCGACGACTTTCACCGTGAAGGACTGGGCGACGCTGCTGCACCAGGGTCTCGATGACGACTTCTTTGCGGGCAAGCCAGCCGCCTTCTCAGGCTTCCTGGTGGCGACCGACGACCCCGACGTTGTCTACGTAGCGCGGTTTCTCGTCACGTGCTGCGCCGTCGATGCCCAGCCGCTCGCCGTACCCGTCCTCCTGCCCGGGTGGCAGGACACGTTCGCTGTTGACGACTGGGTTGAGGTGACCGGCGGATTCTCACCGAACCCTGATGCGGCGGCCACCGAGGCGATCGTGCTCGTTCCCGAGACCTTCGAAGAGATCGAGCAGCCGACTCAGCCCTATGTCTACTGACGCCGAGCCTGCTGCCGGCGCGGTACGCCGCACCCGCCGCCTCGCGCGCAACTACCGCCGTTCCGTCATCGCGACCCTCGGCATCCTCGGGGTTGCGACTGCCGGTCTCGCGGTCGCGGGGGCCTTCCGCGGGCCGCATCTCGACGATGCCAGTGTCGCTGCCGCGACAGCGCTCGAGCGTTCCGGGCAACGACTGGTGCTGCAAGCCGACCAGGCGATCGGCCCCGTCGACCCTGCCGACGTCCGCATCACCCCCGAGGTACCG
>NZ_JANMSQ010000142.1:0-6857 GCF_031389465.1 Pseudolysinimonas sp. | reverse complement strand
TCAAGACCGTTCCGGAATCCGAGATCGTCGCCACTCTGATCGAGGAGGCGCAGCGCCTCGCGGCGGCCATGCCGGCGGATGCCCTCGGCTCGCCCGAGGTCGTCACCGTCTGACTTCGACTTCCCTCAGCCGATAGGCACTCGAACCGGGGGGCACTCCCTGTGGGGGGTGACCCGCGGGTGATCGGCGCCTAACCTGGTCGGCAAGACGGCAGCGACGCCGTTGCTTCGCCCCACGGCGACAACCACCGGACTCACCACCCGGTGCCGTGACGGAGGGGTGAACCGACCGAGGGGGATCAGGTCATGACTGAGCTCACAACGCGTCGTGCCGTCGCACGTCACCGCAAGGTCATGGCAGTTGCCGCGGCGGGAGCTGTTTTGTTGACCGGCGCCACCGTGACGTCGCTCGCCGCCTGGCTCGACGAAGGGTGGGTCACGGCCGGCGTCGATGGCGCCCCGGGCGTGCTGGCTTTCGAGTCCGAGTTCGAGTTCGAGATCGAGCAGTCGGTCGCATCCGAAGCGGGTGCTTGGTTCGATCGAAAGACCGTAGACGTTGCGGGGGTCATCGACTTCGATGACATTGCGGTGGCGCTCAGCCCAGGAGATGTCGCCTACGGCTGGGTGTCTCTGCGTACCGCCGCCGATTCGCTCGGCGGCAACGTCACCCTGGTATCCGACTACACCCTCGGCGACAGCCCGCTCGGCGATGCCCTGCGCTACGGCGCGCGGCTGCATCCCGACGCCACCACCTGCACGGCGGCGGCGTTCGCGGGCACCGGCAGCGCGCTCGTCCCGAATGGCAGTGAGCTCGCCGAAGGATCGGGTGCGACGACGTTTGCGCTCGCCGCGAGTGCAGCGGGGTTGCCGGGCACCCCGCAAACGGTGTGCTTCCGGGTCGAACTGCCTTCGGGCGCGAGCAACGCCTTGATGGGTGAGACGGCTGACGTCACCTGGTTCTTCGACGCGATCTCGACCTAATCGGAGCGATGGTGAGCCGGGTCGAGGGCTTCGCGGTCTGCGGAATCGCGGCGATCGTCGTCGCGGTCCTCGTCGGCGTGTTCGGCTTCGGCCTCGGAGTCGTGCGACTCGCAACCGGCTCGATGACTCCCGCTTATCCCGCCGACTCGCTCCTCGTCGTGCGCGATGTCGACGCCCGCACGGTCGTTGCGGGTGAGGTCGTCAACGTCAGCCGGGACGGCGCCGTCCCGATTACCCACCGCGTCGTGAGCACCGAGATTCGGCCGAGTGGCGTCGAACTGGTGCTGCGCGGGGATGCGAATGACACCGTCGACCCGCAGCCGTATCGGGTGCAGCGCGTGGGTCTGGTGCTCGCCGGCATCCCGTTCGGGGGTTCTGTGCTGGCGACCCTGCAGTCCCCGATCGGGCTCGGGATTGCGACGGTCGTCGTCGCGTTGCTCGTGCTCTGGGCGTGGTGGCCGCGCCGCCAGCCCCTCCACCTCGCGGGGTCCGGGGGAGCGGGTCAGCATGAACGCGTTCGCCGCGGCTCTGCGCTAGCCGACGTGTGCTGAGTCGTCGGCCCGCGAGAACTCGGCTATTCCGGTGAGAACTAAGGTGGAGGGCGTGTCAACGCGCCTCTCCCAGCTCTTCGTCCGCACCCTGCGCGAAGACCCGTCCGACGCCGAGGTGTCGAGCCATCGGCTGCTCGTGCGCGCCGGATATATCCGTCGTCAGGCGCCCGGGATTTTCTCCTGGCTGCCGCTCGGACTCAAGGTGCGGCGCAAGGTCGAGGCAGTCATCCGCGACGAGATGGCGGCCGCCGGTGCGCAAGAGGTGCTGTTCCCTGCGCTCCTTCCGCGCGAACCATATGAGGCGACAGGCCGCTGGGAGGAGTATGGCGACGGCATCTTCCGCTTGAAGGATCGCAAGGGCGCCGACTATCTGCTCGCGCCGACCCACGAAGAGGTCTTCACGCTGCTCGTGAAAGACCTCTACTCGTCGTACAAAGACCTGCCGCTGTCGATCTACCAGATCCAGGACAAGTACCGGGATGAGGCCCGCCCCCGGGCCGGGCTCCTGCGCGGGCGCGAGTTCTCAATGAAGGACGCGTACTCGTTCGACTACACCGATGTCGGCCTCGACGCCTCGTACCAGGCGCAGCGCGACGCCTACGAACGCATCTTCACGCGTTTCGGGCTCGAATACGTCATCGTGCAGGCCGACGCCGGGGCGATGGGCGGGTCACGCTCCGAGGAGTTCCTGCACCCCACCCCGATCGGCGAAGACACCTTCGTGCGTTCTGCCGGGGGATACGCCGCGAACGTCGAAGCGTTCACCACTCTTCCGCCCGTGATGGATGTCGACGTCGCCACCCTCCCGGAGGCGAAGGTGCTGCCGTCACCCGGCACCCCGACGATCCAGACTCTCGTCGACCTCGCCAACGCCGAGTACCCGAAGCCGGGCGACGCCTGGACAGCCGCCGACACACTCAAGAACGTCGTGCTCGCGCTCACCCATCTCGATGGCACGCGCGAGGTCGTCGTCGTCGGCCTGCCCGGCGATCGGGATGTCGACATGAAGCGGGCCGAGGTCGCCTTCGCCCCCTCGGAGGTCGAAGCCGCAACCGACGCCGACTTCGAGAAGAACCCCCTCATCGTGAAGGGCTACCTCGGCCCGTGGTCGGCCCTCGGCCCGTTCCTCGGCGAAGAGTCGGCAACCGGCATCCGGTTTCTGCTCGACCCTCGGGTGGTCGACGGCACCGACTGGATCACCGGCGCCAACGAAGACGAGAAGCATGTCTTCGGGCTCGTTGCCGGACGTGACTTCTTCGGGGACGGCTGGATCGAGGTGGCGGCCGTCCGCGCCGGTGACCCCGCTCCCGACGGCTCAGGCCCCGTGGAACTCGCTCGCGGCATGGAGATCGGCCACGTCTTCCAGCTCGGCCGCAAGTACGCCGAAGCACTCGACCTCAAGGTGCTCGACGAAAACGGCAAACTCGTCACCGTCACGATGGGTTCCTACGGAATCGGCGTCACCCGCATCCTCGCCGCCATCGCCGAGACGACCGCCGACGACAAGGGTCTGCTCTGGCCCGACGAGATTGCCCCGTTCGATGTGCACGTCATCGCTGCAGGCCGCGAGGAGGCGGCGTTCGACCTCGCCGAGAAGCTCGTCGCCGAACTCGAAGCGGCCGGAAAGGACGTGCTCTACGACGACCGGCCCAAGCTCGGACCCGGCGTTAAGTTCAACGACGCCGAACTGCTCGGGGTGCCGAAAATCGTCATCGTCGGGCGCGGAGCTGCCGACGGAATCGTCGAACTGTGGGACCGCCGCTCGGGCGACCGCAGCGAGGTCCCCGTCGCTACGGTCGTCGAAGCACTCGGCTAACGGATCGCGCCGCGAAAACCCACAGATTCGTGCGGTCTGGCGGCTCGAACGGGGAATCCCGCCAGTCGGCACGAATCGTTGGCAGTTCAACGAGCGAGATGCCGCTGCACGCGCGCGACGAGAGCGAGAGGGTCGCGGAGATGCATCGAAGTCACACGAATCGTGCGCCAGTTGACATCGGCGAGCAACTCGCGTCGTTCGATGTCCCGCTCCCACTCCGCACGACTGCGATGGCCGTCTCCCTCGTACTCGAGCGCCAGTCGTTGGTCCGGGTAGGCAATATCCGGATGGAGCACGATCCCGCCCGCGACGGTGACCGGGTACGCGACACACGGCTCAGGCAGACCGGACCGCACGAGCAGCAATCTGAGATGGGTCTCCGGTCGAGAGCGGACTCCGACGCGCACCCGCGGAGCCGCCCACGCGAGTCGCGCCGAACCGTGTCGCCCCCGCCACGCCTCGGCGATCTGCTGGAGCTGATCGAGAGAGCCGAGCGGTTCTCGACGCGCATCGAGAACGATGTGATCGCCGACAGCGACGAGATCCTCGCGGGCGAGCAGAGAAGCGGACTGCGCCCAGGCGACGACGGCCGGGGCGACCGGCATTCCGTCGAGGAACATGGCTGGCGCGTCCGTGAGCGAGTGGCCGCGGACTCCGGGCCGACGAGGAGGCGTACGTGGGAAGGCAACGGAGACGTGCAGATCGCAGGGGAGTGTCGGCAGCGGCGCCCCGTGCAACGCGAGGGCCGTCGTGTGGCTGAAGGTCTGACCATGCTCCATGACCGGGAGGAAGGCCGCGGCGAGGTCACGCATCGCGGCGAGATCGAGGCCGACTGCCGAGACCCCGCGATAGGGATGATCGATGTCCTTGGCGCGCAGTCGCCAGCGGGTGAGCGCGTGGTCGCTGGCTGTCGAGGTGCGGATCGCCGACCCGCGCAACTCGGGAGGAAGGGGTGTGGGCATCCCCCGACTCTTCGCGCCGCCTTCGCGTCGGGCGCGCCGCGAGCGCGAACCCGTGGGTTTCGTGCGGATTGGCGGGCCTGGGGAGGGGTGGCCGCCAGCTCGCACGAATCGTCGGGTCTGTCGTCGCGGGCACGCTCGGCTAAGCTCGACCGATGCACCCGGCTCCAGGGGGTGCCGACACGTGAACTGAATAGCGGAGGCCTTGCGATGGACATCGACCTCACCGTGCTCCGGATGATGGAGCGCGAGCGCGAGATCCCGTTCGAGGAGCTCGTGACGATCATCGAGCAGGCGATCCTCATCGCGTACCTCAAGCACACCGATCGCACGCCCGACTCCGGGGCGCGTGCCGAACTCGACCGCAGGACCGGTCACGTGACGGTGTTCGTTCCCGAACTCGACGACGAGGGTGAGGTCGTCGGCGAGGCGGTCGACAGCCCCGACGACTTCGGGCGTATCGCGGCGTTCGCGGCCAAGCAGGTCATCAACCAGCGACTGCGCGACATCGGCGACGACAAGGTGCTCGGCGAATTTCGTGGCCGCGAAGGCGACATCGTGGCGGGCGTCATCCAACAGGGTCCGAATCCGCGGATGATCCACGTCGATCTCGGCGCCGTCGAGGCGATCCTGCCGCCCGAGGAACAGGTACCGGGCGAGGAGTACGCGCACGGCTCCCGCATCCGCGTTTACGTGACGAGCGTCTCGAAGGGGCTCAAGGGTCCGTCGATCACGGTGAGCCGCACGCATCCGGGGCTCGTGCGTCGGTTGTTCGCGCTCGAGGTGCCCGAAATCGCCTCCGGGATCGTCGAGATCGCCAGCCTCGCCCGCGAAGCCGGTCACCGCACCAAGATCGCGGTGCGCGCGACCGAGCCGGGCATCAACGCAAAGGGTGCCTGCATCGGGGAGCTCGGCTCGCGGGTGCGGGCCGTCACGGCCGAACTCAACAACGAGAAGATCGACATCGTCGACTGGTCCGATGACCTCGCGACCTTCGTCGCGAACGCTCTCAGCCCGGCGAAAGTCTCGAGTGCGTTCGTCGTCGACGAGTCGCTGAAGGCCGTGCGCGCCCTCGTGCCCGACTACCAGCTCTCGCTCGCGATCGGCAAGGAAGGGCAGAACGCCCGCCTCGCCGCGAAGCTCACCGGAGCCCGCATCGACATCCAGCCCGACTCCGTCATGGAGTCCTGAGAACGCCAAACGGGCGGACGGGGTAGGATGGAAGCCGTTCGAACCTGCCTGGGGTGCCGGCAGCGCGCTCCCCGATCCTCTCTTCTGCGGATCGTCGCGCGCGACGGACGAGCAACGGTGGATGCCGCGGCTCGACTTCCGGGCAGGGGGGCGTGGGTGCATCCAGACCCTGGATGCATCGACGCCGCGGTGAAGCGCAAAGCCTTCGGGCGTGCGCTCCGTACCGCGATCACCACGGAATCCCTCCCAGACATGTCAGACCTTCAGAAATGGACTGATCGGCACATGGACAACTAATGAGCGACTCGAAATGAGTTTCCTCACCCTTTGACGTCCGACCCTGCCTGGGGCCGGACCCCAGACAGGAGAATTGTGGCCAACCCACGAGTTCACGAAGTCGCCGCCGAACTCGGCATCGACTCGAAGATCGCGCTCGACAAGCTCAAAGACATGGGCGAGTTCGTCAAGAGCGCATCAAGCAGCATCGCGCCGCCGGTCGCCCGGCGGCTGAAGTCGGCCCTCGAAGCGGACGGACACAAGGCCCCGGCCACGTCGGCGCCTGCTCCGGCTGCACAGACGCCGACCGCGCCGAAGCCGGCCCCGAAGCCCGCCGCGGCACCGTCCGAGGCGCCCGCGCCCGCCGCCGAAGCCCCCTCGGCTCCGGCCGCTGCCGCTCCGGCTGAGCCCGCAGCCCCTGCCGCTCCCGAAGCCGCAGCTCCTGCGACACCCGTCGCCGACGGCGACCGTCCGGCCGGCATCCCGCGCCCCGGAACTCCCCGTCCCGGCAACAACCCGTACGCGTCGAGCCAAGGCATGGCCCGCCCCGGAACTCCCCGCCCCGGCAATAACCCGTTCGCGGGTAGCCACGGCATGCCGCGCCCCGGCGGTGCTGGCGGACCCCGTCCGATGGCCCCGAGCACGGGTGCCCCGCGTCCCGGTGTCCCCGGCCAGCGTGCCGGTGCCCCCGGACGCCCGGGAGCGCCCTTCCAGCAGCGCCCCGGCGGCCCCGGTCGTCCCGGCGGTGCCGGTGGCGGATTCCAGCGTCCCGGTGGCGGCGCCCCCGGTTCCCCCGCTGGGGGCGGCGGATACGCCGGTCGTCCCGGTGGCGGTGGCGGTGGCGGTCGCGGTCGCGGCCCTGGCGGCGGCACGGCTGGTGCCTTCGGTCGCGGTGGTGGCAAGAGCAAAGCCCGCAAGTCGCGTCGCACGAAGCGCGCCGAATTCGAAATGCGGGAGGCCCCGACGATCGGTGGCGTGAGCGTTCCCCGTGGTGATGGCACGACCATCATCCGGATGCGCCGCGGCGCCTCGATCGCCGACTTCGCCGAGAAGATCGAGCAGCTGACGGGCTTCACCGTGTTGC
>NZ_JANMSQ010000124.1:0-3698 GCF_031389465.1 Pseudolysinimonas sp. | reverse complement strand
CACCCAGCGGGCGCGCTGGACTCCACTCGCGATCGGCTACCTCGCCCTCGCGATTCTCGGCCTGATCGCCACCTGGACGTTCAACATCCTCACCTCCTCGCGGTCGTGGTCGGCGTCTTCATCGTGATCGAGGGGCGCCGCATCGGGATGCGCCACGCGTGGCTCTTCCCGCCGCTCTCCGCGGTGACGGCGACCGCGTTCGCCATGCCGTTGTTCCTGGCGCTGCGGGAGAGGAAACTGTCCGCATGACTGATGCCCCGAACGAGCCGGACGCGCGGCGCGAGTCCGACGTGGAACCCGCAGATGAAACAGCCCAGGTGGCGATGAAGCCCGCCAAGAAGAGCAAGAAGCGCGGCAAGTCCGGCGCCAAGAAGCCCGGAGCGAAGAAGCCCGGAGGCGGGGGAGGCGGCGGCGGAATCTAGGCTCGCGCCTAGTTGCCCGAGAAGTAGCGCCGACGCAGGTAGCGATCCGATCCGGAGTCGAAGTAGCCGGTCTCTGCCCACTGCGTCGATTCGTGCAGGTAGTTCGGCTGGAACGCTGCGTCGAAGGTGCGACGGTTCTTCTGGGCGAGAGACTCCCGGAAGGCGTAGTGGCTGAACAGTCGCATGAACTCGCCGAGATAGACGTCGGCGACCGCCGGCGCTCCGCGGATCACGAGCATGTTCTCGTCGTTGCTCTCGGTCGACGCCTTGGAGAAGTTGGCCGACCCGATGACGATGAGCGGGTCGGGGCCGAGCGGGTCGACGAGCATGTACTTCGTGTGCACGTAGAGAACGTGGGCATCGTCGGTCGCCCGATCGATCTCGGCGAGCCACCGGTCGAAGGAGTTGAGTTCGATCTTGGCGCCGACGGCGATCGTCGTGTTGGGCAGCCGACGGATGCGGTCGATCGTCTTCGACTGTTCGGCGAACGTCTTTCCGTTGCCCTTCTTCTCCATGAGGGCGAAGCGCAGCGCCCGGTCGGCGCGGTCGTAGGCCTCGACGAACCGGGCATCCATCCCGAACGCGAACGTCATGAACAGGCCGCGCTTCGCTGATTTGGCGCGGGATGCGTACCAGTCGAGCACCTCGAGGCCGAGGCGCGGCGAGAACACGACTTCCGTGTCAGAGGCTCCCGCCGCCGGGTTCGTGACCGGCTGCGGCGACAGCGCGCTCACCGCGGTCGCCGTCGGCTTGCGAGTGAGGTCGGCGTCGAGGATGTCCCAGTACGTCCGATAGGAGGCCGCGACGGCGGCATCCCGCACGATGTGGGCGTTGTTCGAGTGTCCGAAGATGCCGTTCTGGGAGAGATTGGTCGAACCCGTCCACACCTCGGCGGGCTGGCCGGCAGGGGAGTAGACGAAGAACTTGTTGTGGGCGAAGCCGCCCGACCGGGTTCGCGGCTTGCAGAGCCCGGCGATCCCGCTGGCGGCGAGTGCGGCCTCGTTGCCGGCCCGCGCACTGTCAGCGTCGTAGAGCACCGTGATCGCGGCTCCCCGGTCGCGGGCGGCCGCGAGCGCGGCGTGGATGCGCGGGCTCTCGAACTCGTAGAACGCGCCATGCAGCTCGTCGCCGGCACCCGCCTGGGCGAGGAACGACTCGAGTCCTTCGACGAGTCCGCGCGACAACCAGTCGTAGGCGGCCTGACCGACCTCGTCAGGCGGCCGGTTCTGGAATCGGCGGGCGTACTCCTGTGAGGCGATCGCACCGCGGTTGAAGAACACCGCGTGTCTGCCCTGATCGACCTGCTCGGTCGTCACCGTCACCTCGACCCGCGCATCGTCGACGAGCCCGTTCGGTTGCCCCTTTCGCGCGACCACCCGATACGTGTACGTCTGCCCCGGCGTGACCGAATAGTCGGCCCACTGAAAGGTCTGAAACGGATGCTTCCGAGAGGAACGTCCAACGCCCGGCGGCGGATGAGCCTCGACCGACTCGAAAGTCTTGAGCCCGGTAAGCCACTCGACCTCACCATCCGAATGGCGATGTCGTCGGATCGCGAAGCCGAGCACCTTGCGGGTACGGATGCGACCGAGCGAGAGGTCCCAGCCGAGGGTCACCACGAAACTGCCGGCGACCGCCAGTACCTCTAGACCATCGGAACTCCCAGTGCTCCGCATGAGCTCAGGCTATGCCTGCTCAGCGTGCCGCACAGTCCTCATTCCGTAGGACCGGGCGGATGGGCAGAATGTCGTCATGACGGATGGCCACTCCGATACTGCCCATGCCGAAACCGCTCTCGCTGAATTCGTGCGGATCGTCGAGACCCTCGGATCGGAGGTGGAACGCCGGCAGATGATGGGCTGCCCGATCATGATGCGTGAGGGCAAGATGGTCGCCTGCCTCGACGCCGACGTTCTCGCCGTGAAACTCGGGCGTTCGCGCGAGGAGCACGCCGAAGCACTCGCGCTGCCCGGTGCCGCGACCTGGTCGCCGAAGGAAAGTCACCGGCAGTTCTCCGACTGGGTCGGCATTCCGGTGTCGGCGAGTGACGCATGGCTCGACTGGACCTGCACCGCGATCGACCTCGCCGACGAGGCCGCACTGATCGCGGCGTCCCAGCCCGCCAAGCCGCCCCGCGGAAAGCCTGGCGGCGGGGGCGGCGGCCGCGGACTCTAGAGGTCGAGCTCGACCTTCAGCATCGCGGTGTCGCCGACCTCGACGCCTTCCGCCTTGCGGACCGCCTTCTTGAGCGGCAACACGTAGACCCCCGCCTTCGCGTCGGGAAAGATCGACGTCTTCCACACGGTCGCGCCGAGTGTGGCGGTGACCCGCACCGAGCCGAATCCGCGAGGGAGGGCGCCAGCTGTTTCACGAATCTCGGCGGATGCTTCCTGCGGGAGGCTCACGAAGACCCACGAGTCGCCCTGGCGCGCATCCCACAGCCACAGTTCGGCGTCGAACAGGTAGATCACGGGGTCACCCTATGCGGGACGACAGCGTGCAGGGGCACGACGTCGCGCACGCGTGGCTCAATGGGGGAGACCTGCTGGTCGGTGCCGGGCAGCCACAGCCGCCGGGATTTCACCCGCCCCTGCCACGCCGACGACACCGAACCCACGGTGACCTGACGCGCGGTGAGATGTCCGAAGCCCACACCGAGTCCCACCCAGGCGCTCTCGGAAATCGAGAGGGCCGCATCCGCCTGCGGCCACTCGCCGAGCGCGACGAGCACCGCCTCACGCTGCCGCAGTCGCGCGGCCAGCTTGCCCGCCGCGGCTTCGGGCACCCGGGAACGGCCGTCGCGCACGGGTGGCTTCACGAGCACGATCGAGACGACGTCGACGAGCGCTGAGACCACCGACAGCCACTGCTGACCGGGATGCGGCACGAGCACGAGCCGCTTGAGGTCGAGCCCGAGACCGGCAGCCGCCTCTGTGCCGAGATCGGGCACGCCGACGACGGCGCACCAGGCTCCCGCCGCACTCGGGGCCTGCAGCAGCGCGAGGGCGAGAGTGGTGGAGGCTGCCACCTGGTACCGGCCGCCGGCCGCGATCGCCCCGCTGGGCAACAAGTCGCCGAGTGCCGGGTGGGTCGGGATGGCGCGGGTATCGAGGCGGTTGCGCTGCATCCCGCGGCTGCGCGCCTGCAGATCGCGGATGACATCGGCATTGCTCGGGGGAGCGTCGAGCACGACAGCAGCAGCTGTCGCTGCATTCGACTCGAACATACATTCGATTCTGCCACCGTCGGCTGACAGAAGCCATGGCACGGGCTGCG
>NZ_JANMSQ010000118.1:0-1655 GCF_031389465.1 Pseudolysinimonas sp. | reverse complement strand
GGACGAGCCGCACCGACATGGGGTTCACGCCGAAGTCCGGGTCGACGAACGCACCCAGGATCGCCGCGAGAGCGAAGCCCGGCCACATCAGCCAGCCGGGCAGACCGGAGCGTTTGATCGGTGCGGATGCTGGTGGGGCGGATGCATCCGCTGCCTTGCGCCGGAATCGCGACGTTACCCACCGCACGATCGACTGGTAGCGCGACCCGACGACCGAGTTCAGCAACGTCGAGGGCCAGCCGACGACGAGCATGAGCATCAGCGACCCGGTGCCGATGATCGCCCACTGCACGCCCGTCGGCGCGGCCTCCTCGATCGTGCGCAACCCGCTCAACGTGCTCGGGTCATCGATCCCCGTTCCGTCGAGGTACGGCTCGGTGAGAAGCACGCTCGCGAACAGCTGCGGCCGGGAGTCGATGCCCGACGCGCTCTGAAAGTCGACACCGTCGGTCCAGGTGAACTCGTAGATGTTCGAGCCGCGGTTCGACGGTTCAGGGACGTTTTCGCCGTTGCTGAACCGGGCGTGTACGTACCCCGGCTGCGGATCGAGTGCGGCGACATCGTCGATGCTGTAGCTGCCGGGTTGGTTCTGGCCCACCTCCGTCGCGATGATCGTGATCTGGTTGCCCTGCGCGTACCCGCTGTTCTCCCACGCGCGATAGAAGTCGACGAGCTGGTCGAACGTCATATCGACGTAGAGGAACGTGTACTGGATCGACCGCGCATACCGGCCGCCCTCCAGGAGGGTCTCGTCGAACTCCCGGTCGGCGATCCTGAAAGCGCAGTCCCAGTCGCCGCCGCGCATTGGCGGCGGAACGAACCGCCGGTCGACGTCGAAGAACTCGTAGCCGCCCCCGCCGTACGGGCTGTCGGCGCAGTCCGCTTCGTCCGCATGCGCGGCGACCACAGGCATCCCGAGTATCGACACAGCCGCGAGCACGACGGCAGCCACCCAGCGTTTCACAGCGCCAAGATAGCGGTGCCGACTCAGCTCGCGCGATCCCCTACGCGCTGGCCGACGACCGCGCTGACCCCGTCTTGCCGCATCGAGACGCCGTAGAGGGCGTCGGCGATCTCCATCGTGCGCTTCTGGTGGGTGATCACGATGAGTTGGGAGTGCACCCGCAGGTCTTCCATCTCGGTGAGCAGGCGCCCCAGGTTGGCGTCATCGAGCGCCGCCTCGACCTCATCCATGATGTAGAACGGGCTCGGCCGCGCCTTGAAGATCGCGATCAGCAGGGCGACCGCGGCGAGCGACCGCTCCCCGCCCGAGAGCAGCGACAACCGCTCGATCTTCTTGCCGGCCGGCCGCACCGTCACCTCGATGCCGGTGGTGAGCATGTCGTCGGGAGTGGTGAGGTGGATGTTTCCGCTGCCGCCCGGGAACAGCACAGGGAAGACCTGGTTGAACGCGGCTTTGGTGTCTTCGAAGGCGGCGGAGAAGATGTCCTGCATCTTCTCGTCGATCTCGTCGATGATCGTGAGCAGGTCCTTGCGGGTCGCGGTGAGGTCGGCGAGCTGTTCGGTCAGGAACTTGTGCCGCTGCTCGAGCGCCGCGAACTCCTCGAGGGCGAGCGGGTTGACCCGGCCGAGCTGGGCGTACTTGCGCTCGGCGGTGGCGAGGCGCGACTCCTGCTCTTTGCGCACGTACGGGA
>NZ_JANMSQ010000149.1:0-12571 GCF_031389465.1 Pseudolysinimonas sp. | reverse complement strand
GTCGACCACCCCCGCTCGAGTGCCCGCCGAGGCGGCCGCGACGGTAGGCGCCACCGCCGTGCTCGTCGAAGCGCCGCCCGCCCCGCCCGCCACCGCCACGCCCGCCCGCCCGAGCCGCAACGCCCGAGTCGGACTCGCGCTGACCGCCCTCGGCTGGGCCGTGCACGTGCTCGCGATCGTGCTGCGCGGCGTCGCCGCCGAGCGGGTGCCCTGGGCCAACATGTTCGAGTTCGCTCTCACCGGCACCGGCATCATCGTCGGCGTCTTCCTGTTCGCGAACCTCTGGAAAGACCTTCGCTTCCTCGGCACGTTTGTCACCGGGCTCGCCGTGCTGCTGCTCGTGCTCGCGACCCGCAACCTCTACGTCGACGTCATCCCGTTGCCCCCGGCGCTCGACTCGGCGTGGCTCGTCATCCACGTGCTCGTCGCCATCCTCGCCACCGGGTTCTTCGCCCTCGGCGCGGGTTTGTCGATCACCCAGTTGCTGCAGCAACGTCGCGAGGCGGGTCGTCTCTCCCGAGTCCCGTTCCTGACGCGGGTGCCCGGGGCGACGACTCTCGAGTCGCTTGCCTACCGGGTCAACGTCATCGGCTTCGTGCTGTGGACTTTCACCCTCATGTTCGGCGCCCTCTGGGCCGAACGCGCCTGGGGCCGCTACTGGGGCTGGGACACGAAGGAGGTCTGGACCTTCGTCATCTGGGTCGTGTTCGCCGGCTACATCCACGCCCGTGCCACTCGCGGCTGGCGCGGCACTCCGTCGGCCGTCTTGGCGATCGTCGGTTTCGCGGCGGTGCTCTTCAACTTCACCGTGGTGAACCTGCTCTTCACCGGCATGCACGCCTACTCGGGGCTCTGACCCCCCGCGAGATATCCCATGTGGGATAACTCACGCGCGCGTGAAACCCATTTGGGACAACTCACGCCCGGTCAACTTGCGGCGAGGTCGGCGAGGTGGTCGAGACAGCGCTCCACCCTGGCGAGCCACCAGTCGCGGCGCTCCGTTGGTGCGGCCCATCGGTCGAGCAGGTCGGGGTCGGCATCCACGCGTTCCACCGGGATGCGACCTTCTCGCGGCACCAGCGGATGCGGGGTGACGTCGGCAGCGAGCAGAGCCGCCGTGCCGAGGCCGCAGTCGTAGTCGAGTTCGGGAAGCGCGGCTGCGAGCCGGGCACCCATCGCGAGGCCGACCGAGGTGTCGAGGGCGCTCGACACGACGGCGGGCAGACCGGATGCCGCCACGATCCGCAGGGCCGCCGCGATTCCGCCGAGCGGGGCGGCTTTCACGACGAGGAGGTCGGCGGCACCCGCGGCGACGACGGCCAGCGGGTCGGCGGCCTTCCGCACGCTCTCGTCGGCCGCGATCGGCAGCAGCCAAACCCGCAGGCGAGCCCGCCCTTCGGCCAGCTCAGGCACCCAGGCGCCGGGTTGCTCAAGGTATTCGAGGTCGTACGGGGCTAGGGCGTGTGCCGCATGTTCGGCTTCGTCGACGTTCCAGCCGCCGTTGGCATCCACCCGGATCCGCCCGGCCGGGCCGAGCCGTTCGCGCACCGCGCGCACTCGGGCGACGTCGTCGGCGAGGGTCTGGCCGCGTTCGGCGACCTTCACCTTCACGGTGCGGGTCGCGCCGAAGCGGTCGAGAACGCCCGCGATTTCGGACGGGTCGACGGCGGGCAGGGTCGCGTTGACCGGGATGACGTCGCGCACGAGCGACGGCTCGACACCCCAGCCGTAGTCGATCGCGGCCGCGAGCCAGGTGGAAGCTTCGGTGTCGTCGTACCCGACGAACGGCGCGAACTCGGTCCACCCCGACGGGCCGCGCAGCAGGACGGCCTCGCGCACGTCGATCCCGCGAAACCGGGTCACGAGGGGCAGAGCGACGACGTGCGCCACCTCGCGCAGTTCCTGACCTGACGGCAGTCCCACCGCCCCAGTCTGCTCGCTAGAGTGACGTCATCCGCACCATTCGGCGTGGATCGCCAGGAAGTGAGGCATCGGATGTCTCTTCCCCCACCGCCGCGCCCGCACTACCAGGGCGAGCCGAGCCAGTATCGCCCGGTACAACAGCACCATGTTGCGGCTCAACGGCAGGACAAGGCGCCGACCCTCGGGCAGTACTGGCGCAGTGACACCCGCATCGTCCCCGGTGGCAAGCCGGCGAAATGGGCCGGCCGCGCGGCCTTCTGGCTCGGGTTGCTCGCCGTGGTGCTCTACTTTGCCCCGAGGTTCTTCGCGGACGCACCCACCGTGTTCGCGGCCTTCGCCAGCCCGGTGAGTGTCGTCGCGTTCATCTTCGCCCTCATCGCGATCATCGCGGGTGTCGGTCGCGGCCTCGGTATATTCGGCCTCATCTTCGCCCTCGCCGGCAGCAGCCTGTTCTGGTCGTGGCTGGACAGGACCCTCGCCTGACGCCTCCCTTAGGCTCATGAGCGTGACCCTCGACGCGGATGCCGCGCTCACCGAGCCCGCGGCTGCGGAACCGAAACGCCCGGTTCGCTGGCCCGGCCGTACGGCGTTGGCGCTCGGCATCCTGACTCCCCTCGCCGTGATCGCGGGGGTGGCCGCCGTGTCGTTCGACGCGTTCCCGTTGGCGACGATCGCGGCGTGGACCGGGATCGGCGCGAGCGTACTCGCCGTGCTCGGCGGGGTCGCGGCGGCGATCGGCAACTGGGATCGCGGCGCCGCGATCGGCGGCATCGCGCTGGGTCTGCTCACCAACCCGCTCGTGCTGACCTACGGGCTCGACGCCGCCGGGAACGTGTGATGGCCGCCGTCTCCGAACTCTTCGACCCCTCCCGCTGGGTGGTCGCGCCCGGCTTCGACGGCCTCACCGACATCACCTACCACCACGACACGTCCGGCCGCGTCGCCCGGGTCGCGTTCAACCGCCCCGAGGTGCGCAACGCGTTTCGCCCGCACACGGTCGACGAGTTGGCGCGCGCCCTCGACGATGCCCGGATGAATTCGAGCATCGGCGTCGTGCTGTTGACCGGCAACGGCCCCAGCCCGAAAGACGGCGGCTGGGCGTTCTGTTCTGGGGGCGACCAACGCATCCGGGGCAAGGGTGGCTACGAGTACCGAGATAGCGGGTCGAGTGCCGCCGAAGGCGGTGTATCGAGACCGGGCGCCGGCCGGTTGCACATCCTCGAGGTGCAGCGGCTGATCCGCTTCATGCCGAAGGTGGTCATCGCGGTCGTTCCCGGCTGGTCCGCGGGTGGTGGGCACTCGCTGCACGTGGTGTGTGACCTGACGATCGCGAGTCGTGAGCATGGCCGGTTCAAACAGACGGATGCCGACGTCGGTTCGTTCGACGGTGGCTACGGCAGCGCCTACTTCGCGAAGCAGGTGGGGCAGAAGTTCGCCCGCGAGGTGTTCTTCCTCGCCCAGGAGTACGACGCCGAACGCGCGATGCAGATGGGCGCCGTGAACGCGGTCGTGCCGCACGCCGAACTCGAGTCGACGGCGCTGGACTGGGCCGAGACGATCCTCGGCAAGAGCCCCACCGCAATCCGCATGCTGAAGTTCGCGATGAACTCCGCCGACGACGGGATGGTCGGGCTCCAGGTGTTCGCGGGCGAAGCCACCCGGCTCGCCTACGGCACCGATGAGGCAGCTGAGGGTCGCGACGCGTTCCTCGAGAAGCGTCCACCCGACTGGTCGCCGTACTCCTGGCCGTTCTGACCCGATGCGTGCTCTCCGGGTAGTGCCTCCGGGCCCGGGTGTGCTCGCTGCCCTGCGAGCGGCTCTCGCGGGCGGCGACGCGATCATGGTCGGATCGCCGGCGCCCGACCTGCCCGCGGAGGTCGAACAACGGGTCGCCCTCGTCGTCGAAACGAGTGGCTCGACTGGCCGCCCGAAGCGGGTCGCCCTCTCTGCCGACGCCGTCCTGGTGAACGCAGCCGCGAGCGAGTCGGCCCTCGGCGGACCCGGGCAGTGGGTGCTCGCGCTGCCCACCCACTACATCGCGGGGCTCAACGTGCTCACCCGGTCGATCGCGGCACAGCTCGATCCGGTGGCGGTCGAAGGCGCGACCTTCACTGCGGCCGGGTTCGTCGCGGCTGCCCAACGGATGACCGTTCCTGAACGCTTCACCGCGCTCGTGCCCGCGCAGCTCGCGACGCTTCTGGATGACCCCGGCGCGGCCACAGCTCTTGCCGGATTCCAACGCGTGCTCGTCGGGGGCCAGGGCACCCCAGCGCCGCTCCTCGCGCGCGCGAAGGCGGCGGGCGTCCGGGTGACTCGCAGCTACGGCTCGAGCGAGACGAGCGGCGGCTGCGTCTACGACGGGTCGCCCATCGGGCAGACCGAGGTGCGAGTCGTCGACGGCGAAGTGCACCTCGGCGGGCCGACGATCGCCGAAGGCTACCTCGCCGATCCGGAGCTCACGGCCGCGCGGTTCGTGGAAGAACTCGGGATGCGGTGGTTCCGCACCGCCGACGCCGGCACCCTTGACGACGGTCGCGTTACCGTCACCGGACGACTCGATGACGTCATCATCTCCGGCGGCGTGAAGGTCTCCCTGAGCGCCATCGAGCGACTCCTGCGCGAGAACGGCTTCGACGACGCTGTCGTCGTGACGGCTCAGCACGAGAAATGGGGCGAGATGGCCGTCGCGTTCACCGCACGCACAAGCGATCCGGCACCCGCCATCGCCGCGATCGAAGCGGCCCTCGGACCCGCTGCGCGTCCCCTCGTGCGCGGCGGAAGTGTCATCCCGGTCCTGCCGAGCGGCAAACCGGACCGGGTGACCTTGCAAGCGAAAGCGACGCAATAGAGTTCAATCCGTGGCGAAGCAGCAGCGACCGATCCCGCGCGTGAAGATGGACGGCAATCGACCGGTTCCGCCGAAGGCGAAAGTGCGCGGAGCGAAGCTCGCCGCGCCGAAGCCCGCCACCCTCGGCACCTGGATCGCCGGGGCGCGGCCGCTGACGCTCGTGCTGGCGATCGTGCCGGTCGCCCTCGGCACGGCCGCCGCCGCGCAGGTGATGGCGAACTGGTACGACCACTGGGTGCGCGCTCTGCTGTGCCTTGCCGTCGCGGTCTTCCTGCAGATCGGCGTCAACTACGCCAACGACTACTCCGACGGCGTGCGCGGTACCGACCGTGATCGGGTCGGCCCGCAGCGTCTCGTCGGCTCGGGACGCGCGAAGCCGCGCACCGTCCTGATCGTCGCCCTGGTGTTCTTCGCGCTGGCGGCCGTGGCCGGCGGGATCCTCGTGTGGCGTACCGAACAGTGGTGGTTGCTCGCCGTCGGCGCGGTGTGCCAGGTCGCCGGCTGGTTCTATACCGGTGGCCGCCGTCCGTACGGGTACCTCGGTCTCGGCGAACTCGCGGTGTTCGTGTTCTTCGGCATCGTGCCGACTGCGGGCACGATGTTCGTGCAGGTGCTCGACGTCAACATCGAGGCGTGGCTCGCCGGTGCGGCGGCTGGCGCCTTCGCCGCCGCGGTGCTCGTCGCCAACAACGCGCGCGATCGCGAGCGCGACAAGGTGCACGGCAAGCGCACCCTCGCGGTGCTGCTCGGAAGCACGGGCACCCGCATCCTGTACCTCGTGCTCATGCTGGTGCCGTTCGGCATCCTCGCGTTCTTCGCGCTGTTTTACGAGCCGGGCTCGGGCAGCGGGTTCGCCCCGTACGTCTACTTCGCCGGAGTCGCGGCACTGCCCGCGATCCTCATCGCGACGACGGCCCGCACCGCGCGCGAGTGGGTTGTTGTGATGCAACTGACCCTCGTGACGAGCGTGCTGTACGGGCTCGGCCTCGCGGCCGCGATCGTGCTGCCGGGAGCCCTCCTCTAGGAGCCCGGCGCAGTGTCTTCGGCCGCTTCGTCGTCTGTCGGCTTCGGCGCGGCACTGCGCGCTTCCGCGAGTTGCGAAGCGACCCGGTCGCGGAGTGGACGCAGGAAGATGTACGACAGGCAGAATCCGACAACCGCAGCGATCAGGGCGGCGAGCCACCACTCGAGCCCGAGCGCGTACAGAATCGCGAACGGAACCGCGAAGACCAGCACCCGCAGGGCGGAGAACAGCAGCCAGGCACGCACCCGAGAAGTCTAAGTCGACCAACGGAGGCTACCCGGCGACCGACTCCCATGTTGTCCGAGGCTCCACTGCCTAGAATCGGGGCATGACGCGCCTCATCCCGGTTCTGGTGCTCATCGTGGCGTTCACGATCTTCTCCGTCGCGCACCTCGCGCTGACGCCCCGCGAGCAGGTTCGCGGAATCCCGAAGCAGGCCTGGATCGTTTTCGTCATCCTCGTCCCCATCGTCGGCGGCGTGATGTGGTTCGCGGTCGGCCGGGTGCGGGCGGGCGAATCGCCCCGCTCGGCACGCCGGGGTCCGATCGCACCAGACGACGACCCGGACTTCCTGCGGAAACTGAACCGCGAGAAGGCGATGGAAGACCGGATCGAGCAGCTCGAGCAGGAGCTTCGCGACCTCGACGATGACCCGCCCAAGAGCTAGCCGGGCTGGGGGCCTTGAGCCAGCCGCGGCGAGTCCGTCGAGTGACTTCGCGGTCGCGTTTCTCGGGGAGCTGATCCGCCTCGGCGTGCGTGACGTCGTCGTCTGTCCGGGCTCCCGGTCGCAGGCCCTCGCTCTCGCGGCGGCGGAGTTCGAACGTGCCGGACTGCTGCGCCTCCGGGTGCGAATTGACGAGCGTTCGGCGGGCTTCCTCGCGCTTGGTGTCGCGCGGGAGTCCCGCATCCCGGTTGTCGTGGTGACGACGTCGGGCACGGCGGTTGCGAACCTGCACCCCGCGGTGCTTGAGGCGTCGCATTCGGGGGTGCCGCTCGTGGTCGTGACCGCCGACCGCCCCGCCGAGCTGCTCGGAATCGGCGCCAACCAGACCACGGTGCAGGCGGGCATCTTCGGCACGGCGGTGCGGCGGGACTGGGATGTCGCGGCGCCGACGTCTGCCGCCGGCGCTGCAGAGCTCGCGGCGGAGGTCGTCGCCGGGCTGCGCGACCCCATGATGGCCGGGCCGGTCCACGTCAATCTCGCCTTCCGCGACCCGCTCTCGGCTGTCGTGCCACTTCCGAAGGTGGTGCCCGGGGTGTGGGCGATCCCTCTGCCGAAGGGAGAGCCGGTCGCACTCGCAACCGGACCACTCACCGTCGTCGTCGCCGGCACCGGAGCCGGGGAACGCGCGGAGGAGGTCGCCCGAGACCTCGGAGCGCCACTTCTCGCCGAGGTCGCGAGCGGCGCACGGTTCGGGCCGAACCTGGTACCGGCGTATCGCACCCTGATCGTCGAGCCGGGATTCGGTGACCGGATTGAACGTGTCGTCGTCTTCGGGCATCCGACGCTCAGCCGGGAGGTCCCCGCACTGCTGGAACGCGGCGACGTCGAGGTGATCGTCGTGCGCGGCCCTGAGCGGGATGTCTACGACCCGGGTCGTTCGGCGCGCATCGTCGATGGGGTGACCGTCACGAGCGAGCCCGCCCCGGATTCGCGCGCCTGGGTCGGGTCGTGGGTCTCCGCGTCGCGAACGCTCCTCGCCGTCGACGACGTGCCCGCGGCGTCCCTCAGCGACTCCTCGGTCGAGCGTGCGGAGTTCGCCCGGCTGCAGCTCGCCCGGCTGCGCGACCCGGTCACCAGGCGGATGCTGGCGGAATCGGTGTGGGCGAACACCTGGCCGCACGATCGGCTCGTGCTCGGGGCATCCCGGTTGATCCGTGACCTCGACCGGGTCGCGGTGGGCAAGAAGATTCCGGTGCACGCCAACCGGGGTCTGGCCGGCATCGACGGCACGATTGCTACGGCCACCGGCATCGCTCTCGCTTCGATGGGCTCAGGCCGGGAGGGTGTCACCCGCGTGCTGCTTGGCGACCTCGCTCTGTTGCATGACGCCGGATCGCTTGCCCCCACTCCCGGCGAAACCGTGCCGCGGATGCAGGTGATCGTCGGCAACGACGGCGGCGGCACCATTTTCGACGCGCTCGAGGTCGCCGGAACAGCCGACCCCGCCCTCTTCGACCGCGTGCTCTACACCCCGCAGACGGTCGACTTCGCGGCGCTCGCCACCGCCTACGGCTGGGAGCACCGCCGCGCGGCGACGCGTGCCGAACTCGACGACGCGCTCACGGCCTCCGGTGATCGGGTGCTCATCGAGGTTCCGCTCGCGCGGTGACACGGCAGACGCGAGCCTCTAGGGTCGGGCGCATGGCTGATTTAGACACGGCTCGTTCGGACATCACCAGGCTGCTGCGCGTCGGCTCCGGGGTCGACCTCGCGAAGATCGACACGTCAGCTACCCCCGGCTTCGACGGCGACAAGGCCGCGGGCGAGGCGGCGCTCGCCGCGGGCGCCGAGGAGGTCGCCAACCTCCAGGAGCAGCTGTACGCGGCGAGTCGACTGGGCGACCCCCGCAGCGTGCTGCTCGTGCTGCAGGCGATGGACACCGCGGGCAAAGGCGGCATCGTGAAGCACGTCGTCGGGTCGGTCGACCCGCAAGGGGTGTCGATTGCGGCGTTCAAACGGCCGACGCCCGAAGAGGAGGCGCACGACTTCCTGTGGCGCATCCGCAAACGGCTTCCCGCCCCCGGTCTGATCGGCGTCTTCGACCGCTCGCACTACGAGAGCGTGCTCATCCACCGCGTGCGCGGGCTGTCGACCCCGGAGGAGGTCGAGGGTCGATACCCGATGATCGTCGACTTCGAGAAGGAACTCGTGGCTTCGGGCGTCACCGTGGTGAAAGTGATGTTGCACATCTCCCGCGATGAGCAGAAGGCTCGGCTCGGCGAACGCCTCGAGCGTCCCGACAAGCATTGGAAGTACAACCCGGGGGATGTCGACGAGCGCGCGTTCTGGGACGACTACATGGATGCCTACCGCGTCGCGATCGACCGTACGTCGACCGACCCCGCACCCTGGTACGTCGTGCCGGCCGACCGCAAGTGGTACGCACGGCTCGCCGTGCACACCCTGTTGCTCGATGCCCTCCGCTCGCTCAAGCTCGAGTGGCCGGTCGCCGAGTTCGACGTCGAGGTCGAGAAGAAGCGCCTCGCCGCGACCTAGGAGCTATTTGCCCGAAACGGTCGACTTTTCGCGACCTAGGTAAGCCATCTTGGGCAAATGGCCGTGGGGAGCTACCCGAACGCCTCGGCGATGGGGCGGAACTTGAGTTTCGTCTCCGCGAGTTCGCGGTCGGGGTCGGATTCGGCGACGATGCCGGCGCCGGCGAACGCGGTGAGGGTGCCATCGGCATCCACTTCGGCGGAGCGCAGCGAGATCGCCCACTTGCCGTCACCCGCCTGGTCGACCCAGCCGACAGGTCCGCCGTAGCGACCGCGGTCGAAGGGTTCAAGTTCGCGGATCACGTCGAGAGCCGTCCGAGTCGGGGTGCCGGCGACGGCCGCCGTCGGATGCAGTGCGGCGACCAGGTCGAGTGCGCCCGAGCCGTCGGAGAGCCGACCGTGGACGTCGCTCGCGAGGTGCCACAGGTTCGGCAGTTTCAGGGTGAACGGCAGTTCGGTGGACGTGATTCCCGGGCCGTGCGGGCGGAGCGCCGCGAGCACGCTCTCCACCGCGAACCGGTGCTCGTCGAGGTGTTTCGACGAGGTCGCGAGTTCGAGCGCGGCGGCGGCGTCGGCGTCGGCGTCCGCTCCCCGAGCGTGGCTGCCGGCGAGCACGCGCGCGGTGACATCGCCTCCGTAGACCCGCACCAGGGTCTCGGGGCTCGAGCCGAGGTGCCCGTCGACGGCGAACGTCCAGGTGTCGGGGTAGCCGAGGGCGAGTTCGAGCAGCACGCGGCGTAGGTCGGCGCCGGCCGGTACGTGGCCGACCAGGTCGCGGGCGAGCACGACCTTCTCGAGCGATCCGGCGAGGATGCGATCCACAGCGGTGCGAACGGCCTCCCGATACGGGGCGGGCGCCAGCGCACCGGGATGCAGGGGCAGGCGATACTCGGCGCCGAGCGGGGAGGAGACGAGGGGGTCGTCGGCGCCGTTCACCCGGGTCACCCAGCCGACCCCGTCGCGCCGGCCGATGACGACCCGCGGCACGATGAGCACGCTCGTGCGTGCCGAGTCGTCGTCGAACGCGAAGGCGCCGAAACCGACCAGCCCGGAGCCGCCGATTCGCACCTCGTCGTCGACCCGAGCGCTCGCCGCGACGTCGCGCCAGGCGGCTGCGGCATCCGACAAGCGGGTCGGCCCGCGGAACTCGAGCCGGAGCGCCTCGCCGATTCCGGCGATGCCGTCACCGCGCCGCAGGAACAGCAGAGGGTGTGCGGGATCGGAGAAGGGGATGAGCGAAGGGACCGGATCGATCCGGCGCGTTTCGACGGTGAGGTCCGTCACCCCTCCAGCCTAAGCCGCTCTCAGGGCCAGCCCGCTCACCCTGGGTAGGATGGATCAAGTGAGCAGGGCCGATCTGAGCAAAGACCCGGATGACGTATCCGGCATGTTCGATCAGGTTGCATCCGGCTACGAGCGAACGAACGTCGTGATGAGCCTCGGCAACGATCCGTTGTGGAGAATCGCGACCATCAAGGCGATCGAGCCGAAGCCCGGTGAGCGCATCCTCGACGTCGCGACCGGCACCGGGGTCGTCGCCGCACGCCTGCAACGTTCGGGAGCCACCGTCGTCGGACTCGACTTCTCGGCTGGCATGGTCGAGGAGGGCCGCAGGCGCCATCCGAAGATCGAATTCGTGGAGGGCGACGCGCAGAAGTTGCCGTTCGGCGACGACGAGTTCGACGTCGTGACGATCAGTTTCGGGCTCCGCAACGTCGAAGATCCCAAAGTCGCGCTCGCTGAGATGTACCGCGTTCTGAAGCCCGGCGGGCGCCTCGTGATCTGCGAGTTCTCCAAACCGCAGCGGGCCGCGCTTCGATTCGGCTACAACGCATATCTGCGCACCGTAGCCCCGCTGATCGCAAACCTCACGTCGTCGAATCCGGCGGCCTACCGCTACCTCGTCGAGTCGATCGAGGCGTGGCCAGACCAGGGCACGCTGACCCAGTGGATCCGTGGTGTCGGCTTCACCCGCGTCGCCTACCGTGATCTCACCGCGGGCGTCGTCGCACTGCACCGCGGACGTAAGCCCGAAGACCAGGCGATCCGCGCCGCGACCGCCCGACGCACCGGCCGTTCGCGCAAGATCGACACCGCCGGCTGACTGAGGCGACGTTTCCAGATGCTTCGACAGATCGGCCGATCGTGAACCCGAGCCCCTCCCCCGCCCGCCGGAGCAAGACCCTCGGCTCCTCTCTCGGGCTCGGCGAGAAGCTGTTCGCGTCGAGTGAGGAGCGGCAGTTCATCGCCGACATCGAGGCGGGCCTCGCGATCGTCGAAAAGCAGCTCGCGGAACAGGTGCGCTTCACCGACGAGATCGCCGACGTCACGACGCGCTACCTGCTGGATGCCGGCGGCAAGCGCGTGCGCCCGGTGCTGACCCTGCTCACTGCGCAACTCGGCTCAGGGGCCAACCCCGACGTGATCGTCGCCGCCCAGGCGATCGAGATCACCCACCTCGCATCGCTGTACCACGACGACGTGATGGATGAGGCCGAGATGCGTCGGGGGGTGCCGAGCGCGCAAGCGGTGTGGGGCAACTCGGTGGCGATCCTCACCGGGGATCTGCTGTTCGCGCGGGCATCCAAACTGGTCGGCAGTCTGGGCGAGCGAGCCCTCACCATCCAGGCATCCACGTTCGAGCGGCTGTGTCTGGGCCAGTTGCACGAAACCCTCGGGCCGCGGGCCGACGAAGACCCCATCGAGCACTACCTGCAGGTGCTCGCCGACAAGACCGGGTCGTTGATCGCGCTCGCCGGACTGGTCGGCGTGATCTTCTCCGACGCCCCCGAGGAGTACCGCGTACCCGTCGAGACCTTCGGCGAACGCATCGGGGTCGCATTCCAGCTGAACGACGACGTCATCGACCGGTCGAGCGCGGTCGAGCAGACCGGTAAGACGGCGGGCACCGATCTGCGGGCGGGTGTGCCGACCCTTCCCCTGCTCTACCTGCGCGCCCGATCCGCCACTGAACCCGACGCGGCGGCACTGCTCGCGCGGCTCGAGCACGACATCGGGGCTTCGACCGACGACCACGTGCACCCCGACTTCGCGGCCGCCGTTGCCGAGCTGCGTCTGCACGCCGTCACGGACGATACACTCGCCGAGGCGAATCGCTGGGCCGACCTTGCGGTGGAGGCTCTCGAGCCGCTTCCCGCCGGCCCGGTGAAGAAGGCGCTGACCCGCTTCGCGCAGGCGATCGTCGAGCGATCGGGCTGACCCGAGTCCCCGGCACACAGTAAGGAACACCCGTTGACCAAGCTCCGCCTGGCCATCGTCGGAGCCGGCCCCGCCGGCATCTACGCAGCTGACATCCTGCTCAAGCACGAGCGACCCTTCGACGTGTCGATCGACCTGTTCGAGCAGCTGCCCGCTCCCTACGGGCTCGTGCGCTACGGCGTCGCGCCCGACCACCCGCGCATCAAGGGCATCATCACCGCCCTGCGCGAGGTGCTCGATCGCGGCGTCATCCGCATCTTCGGCAACGTCACCTACGGCCGCGACATCACTCTCGACGACCTCAAGAAGCACTACAACGCCGTCATCTTCTCGACCGG
>NZ_JANMSQ010000078.1:0-6160 GCF_031389465.1 Pseudolysinimonas sp. | reverse complement strand
GGTCTCGGTACGACCGCCGTGGGTCGTCACGACGAAGCCACTTGCCGTGCGCGGACTGCGCTTGACGTCGAGCGAGAGCACCAGCACCTGAGCGCCAAAGCGGTCGGCGATCTCTCCGACGAGCTCGGGCCGCGCGATCGCTGCGCTGTTCACGCCCACCTTGTCGGCTCCGCTCGCCAGCAACCGCGCAACGTCCTCGGGGCTGCGCACTCCGCCGCCCACCGTCAGCGGGATGAAAACCTGTTCGGCCGTCGCCGTCACCGTCGCGTACATCGTGGCGCGCGCATCCACCGTCGCTGTGACGTCGAGGAAGGTGATCTCGTCGGCACCCTGCTCGTAGTACGAGCGAGCGAGTTCGACGGGATCGCCCATGTCGCGCAGATTCTCGAAGTTGACGCCCTTCACCACGCGTCCCTCGGTGACGTCGAGGCACGGGATGACACGGATCGCCACGGTCACGGGGCGACCCCGAAAGCACTGCCGGCCACGCTCATCGCGGCCTCAGATCCGGGCGGCGTGGATCGACGACACGAGGATCGCGCGGGCACCCAGAGCGTAGAGCGCATCCATCACCTCGTTGGTGTCGTCACGCGGCACCATCACCCGCACCGCGACCCACCCCGTGTCGCGCAGCGGCGAGACCGTAGGCGACTCGAAGCCCGGCGTGATCGTCGACGCCTGCTCGATGAGATCGGCGGGCAGGTCGTAGTCCATCAACACGTAACGCCGGGCGACCATGACGCCCTGCAGCCGACGGCGGAAGGTCTCGAGGCCGTCAACGTCCTCCCGCGCCGCTATGAGCACGGCGGTCGACTCGAGGATCACCGGGCCGAAAATCTCGAGCCCCTGCTTGCGCAGCGTGGATCCGGTCTCGACGACGTCGGCTACGGCATCCGCAACCCCGAGGCGAACCGCCGACTCCACAGCGCCGTCGAGGTGAACCACCGTCGCGCGCACTCCTTGAGCCTCGAGGAAGTCCTCGACGAGTGCCGAGTAGCTCGTCGCGACGCGGGTGCCCGACAGGTCGGCGAGCTTTGAGAACTCCCCCACCGGTCCGGCGAAGCGGAATGTCGACGCTCCGAAATCGAACTCGTCGATTTCGACCGCCGTCGAGTGCGAGTCGAGCAGGAGGTCACGGCCGGTGATTCCGACGTCGAGGGCACCCGATCCGACGTAGGTCGCGATGTCGCGCGGGCGCAGGTAAAAGAACTCGACGTCGTTGCGCGGGTCGGGCACGATGAGCTCTTTGGGGTCGCGGCGCACCGCGTAGCCCGCTTCGCGGAGCATATCCACGGCGGTCTCGGAGAGAGTGCCCTTGTTGGGCACGGCGATTCGAAGCATTTGGCGCAAGTCTTTCAGTCGAGGGGGAACGGTGGGCGACGAGTCACAGATGTCGCCCGACATCCTCGAGGGTGAGCTTCTTCGCGAGCATGAGCACCTGCAGGTGGTAGAGCAGTTGCGAGATCTCTTCGGCGGTGCGCTCGTCACTCTCGAACTCGGCCGCCATCCACACTTCGGCCGCTTCTTCGACGATCTTCTTGCCGATCGCGTGCACCCCGGCATCGAGCAGCTCGACAGTGCGGGAGCCCTTGGTTTCCGATGCGGCGGTCGCCGTGAGCTCCTCGAACAGTCCGTCCCAGGTCTTCACAGCCCCCAGGGTAGCGGGCTGGTGTCGCGCCTGCCGCCGCCCGCGACGGGCTCGAGCCGAACGATGACGGCCTTCGAGGCGGGAGTGTTGCTCTCCTCGGACGCGCTCGCGAGGGGCACCAGAACGTTGGCTTCCGGGTAGTACGCGGCGGCACAGCCCTTCGCGGTCGGGTAGGAGACGACCCGGTAGTTGCGCAGCACGCGATCGGGCTCGTCTTTCCACTCGCTGAAGATGTCGACCCGCTGGCCGTCCGCGAGACCGAGCTCGTACAGGTCGTCGGGGTTCACGAAGATGACGTCGCGCCCCTTCGTGATACCCCGGTAGCGGTCGTTGAGCGAATAGATCGTCGTGTTGAACTGGTCGTGCGACCGCATCGTCTGCAGAATGAGTCGGCCCGCCGGGCGCTCGAGGTGTTCGAGCTCATTGACGGTGATCATCGCCTTGCCGGTTTTCGTGTCGAACCGGCGCGCGTCACGCGGCCCGTTCGGCAGGATGAACCCGCCCTTCTTGCGAATGACCGTGTTGAAGTCGGCGAATCCGGGAACGACGCGGGCAATGCGCTCGCGGATGGTGTCGTAGTCGCGCTCGAAGGCATCCCATTCGATGCCGTAGCGGTCGCCGAGGGTCGCTTTCGCCATCCGCGCGACGATCGCGACCTCGGAGAGCAGATCGTCACCGACGGGCTTCACCGCGCCGTGTGACGCGTGCACCGCGCACACGCTGTCTTCGACCGACACGAACTGCGGGCCGGCTGCTTGAACGTCGATCTCGGTGCGCCCGAGGGTCGGCAGGATGAGCGCCTCGTCGCCGGTGACGACGTGTGAGCGGTTGAGCTTCGTCGAGACCTGCACCGTGAGCGAAGCCCCCCGCATCGCGGCTTCCGCGGCGGCGGTGTCGGAGATCGCGCCGACGAAGTTGCCGCCCATCGCGATGAACACCTTCACGTCGCCGCGCTGCAGCCCTTCGACTGTCTGCAGGGCGTCGTAGCCGTGCCCGCGCGGCACCGGGAATCCGAACTCGGCATCCATCGCATCCATGAAGCGCTCGGGCATCTTCTCCCAGATGCCCATCGTGCGGTCGCCCTGCACGTTGGAGTGCCCGCGGATCGGGGAGGCCCCGGCCCCGGGTTTGCCGATGTTGCCGCGCAGCAGCAGCAGGTTCACGATCTCTTTGATCGTCGCGACAGCCTTCTTCTGCTGGGTGAGACCCATTGCCCAGGTGATGATGACCTTGTCGGCCTTCAAATACTCCTGGGCGAACGCCTCGATCTCGACCGAGGTGAGTCCGGTGGCTGCGAGCACGGCGGCGTGGTCGAGATCCGTGATGTGTGCGGTGAATTCCTCAAAGCCCGAGGTGTGCTCGGCGAGGAAGTCGTGGTCGAGCACCGTGCCGGGCGCCGCAGCCTCTGCTTCGAGAACGCGCTTCGACGTCGCCTGCAACAGCGCCATGTCGCCCCCCGAGCGGATCTGCAGGAACATGTCCGCGATCGCGGTGCCCCTGCCGATGATGCCGCGCACCTTCTGCGGGTTCTTGTAGCGGATGAGGCCCGCCTCGGGCAGCGGATTCACCGCGATGACCCGGCCCCCGGCCCGCTTGCAGTCCTCGAGTGCCGCGAGCATCCGCGGGTGGTTGGTGCCCGGGTTCTGCCCCATGACGATGACGAGATCGGCCTTTTCGAAGTCGTCGTACGCGATCGTCGACTTGCCGATGCCGAGCGTTTCGCCCATCGCCGTGCCGGTGGATTCGTGGCACATGTTCGAGCAGTCGGGCAGGTTGTTGGTGCCGAAGGCCCGCACGAAGAGTTGGTACAGGAACGCCGTCTCGTTGGCCGTGCGCCCCGACGTGTAGAACGCGGCCTCATCGGGCGACTTCAGGGCGTTGAGCCGCTCCGCCACGATCTCGAACGCGCGTTCCCAGCTGACGGGCTCGTAGTGGTCGGATCCGGCGGGTTTGTAGACCGGCTCGGTGAGTCGACCCTGCTGCCCGAGCCAGTATTCATCGCGATCGAGCAGCGCGGCAAGCGAATTCTCGTCCCAGAACGAGCGCGGCACGGTGATCGGCGTCGCCTCCCAGGTGACGGCCTTCATGCCGTTCTCGCAGAATTCGAGCGTGTTGCGGTGGCCGGGGTCGGGCCACGCGCAGCTCATGCAGTCGAAGCCGTCCTTCTGGTTGATCGCGAGCGACAACTTCGCCGTGCGGGCGACCCCCATCTCCATGAGCGCCGGCTCCATCGAGTTGAGGATCGCCGGCACCCCGACCGCCCACGGTTCGTTGTGCCCGACGTGGATGTCGGGATAGACCTCCGTCGGTTCGTCGCTCATCGAGCCGCCTCCGCCAGCGCGGGAACAGCCACCCGCTGCTCGCCGGCATAGACCACCATCGAACGGCCCCGCATGAAGCCGACCACCGTCATCCCCGACTCCTCGGCGAGATCGACAGCGAGCGACGAGGGCGCCGAGACAGCGGCGAGAATCGGGATGCCCGCCATCGACGCCTTCTGCGTGAGCTCGAAGCTCGCGCGTCCGGAGACCTGGAGCACCATTCCGGTCAGCGGCAGCAGCCCTTCCCCGTACGCCCAGCCGATGACCTTGTCGACGGCGTTGTGGCGACCGACGTCTTCCCGAAGCACGAGCATCTCGCCGGTGCGGCCGTCGAACAGTGCGGCAGCATGCAGCCCGCCGGTCTTGTCAAAGACGTCTTGCCCGGCCCGTAGGCGGTCGGGGAAGGATGCCAGAAGGGCCGCGTCGATCACGAGCGGGTCGTGCGCAACGGCGTGATGCGATGCGGTGCGCACGGCGTCGATGCTCGCCTTGCCGCACAGACCGCACGAAGACGTCATGTAGAAGTTGCGCTCAAGGTTCGTATTTGGCGCTGCAACGCCCTTCGCGAGAGTCACGTCGAGCACGTTGAAGGTGTTCTCACCCTCTTCGGTGACGCCGGCGCAGTAGCGGATTGCTGTGATCTGGCCGGCATCCGCTACGACCCCCTCCGAGATCAGGAACCCGGTCGCGAGGTCGAAGTCGTGCCCCGGGGTGCGCATCGTGATGCTGAGCGACGAGCCGCCGACCCGAATCTCGAGCGGCTCCTCGACGGCGAGCAGGTCTTCGCGGCGGGACAGCGTCGTGTCAGCGGAGTTCTCGCCCAGGGTGATTCGGGTGATCCGCTTCCTTGCGGTGATTCTTCCCATGTCCAATACCTATCACGAGAGTGATGCGCCGGGGCCTGAGTCTTAGAGTGTTCGGCATGATCGTCGACGCTCTCATTCTCGCAGGGGGTCGATCGTCGCGCCTGGGCCATTCCGATAAGCAGAAGTTGCAGATCGGGGGCGAGACCCTCCTGCGCCGCGCTGTGGAGGCGGTCCAAGCGTCCGGCGTGCGACACGTCCTCATCGTCGGTGACGAGGGCATGGATGACGTGCCCTCCGTGCGCGAGCAGCCCGCGTTCGCCGGCCCAGTTGCTGCGATCGCGGCGGGGCTTCGCGCCCTCCCGAGTGATGCCGATGCCCTGCTCGTGCTCGCCTGCGACATGCCCGACATGGCAGCGGCACTTCCCGCACTGATCGATGGTTTCGCCCGTGACGGCGTCATCGCGGTCGATCGGGAGCGCCGTCAGCAGCTCATGATCGTCGTGCGAAATGTCGCCCTCGCGGCAGCGATCGAACAGTTGCCGACCGTTGTCGACGCCTCGATGCGCAGGCTGCTCGGTAATCTCGATCTCGTCGAGGTGGTGGTTCCCGAGGGATCCACCGACGATATCGACACCTGGGACGACGCCGCACGGTTCGGCGCAACCCGCACGACCGACAGGAGCTCCCCATGACGGAGTCAGACCCACCCCCTCCCGACGAGACGGACGGCATCCTCGCGGAGTGGTCGGCCGAGGTGCGCTCCGCCCTCGGCATCGACGCCGACGTCGACATCCGCTCGGTACTCGGGCTCGCTGGCGTGGTCGCACACGCCGTCGTACGGCCCGCTGCCCCGTTGACCACCTACCTCGTCGGCTTCGTCGCCGGACGCTCTGCCGCGAGCGGTGAGGATCCAGCTGCGGCTGCGGAAGAAGCGACGCGCATCGCCAGAGACTTGGCGGCCCGTCGCTCGTGAGCCACCCCGGTCGCCTCCCCTGGTCGGAGGCCCGCCTCCGCGCGGCCCGTGCCGCCGCGCCACTCGGAAGCGAGGAGGTCGCGCTCGACGCCGCGCTCGGCAGGGTGCTGCGCCGTGACGTGACCGCCGCGATCGACATCCCCCACTACGCCTCAGCGGCGATGGATGGCTGGGCGGTCAACGGGCTCGGACCGTGGGAGCTCCAGCCCCGTGGTCCGCTGCATCCGGACGAGGCGACGACGATCGTGACCGGCGGTCTACTCCCGGTGGGGGCGGATGCCGTCGTCCGCAGCGAGAACGCTCACGTCGAGGGCGGCGAGCTCGTACTCGATCGCTCCGATGACCGGGATCACATCCGCCCCCCGGCAGAGGAGGCCAGAGTCGGGGAACTCCTCGTGGCGGCCGGCATCCG
>NZ_JANMSQ010000011.1:0-1964 GCF_031389465.1 Pseudolysinimonas sp. | reverse complement strand
CATCGAGATCCCGAACAAGGATCGCGAAATCGTGACCCTCGGAGATGTGCTGCGCTCCAGCGTCGCGGCCCGATCTCACCCCCGAGTACGGCCCGGTTGAAGTCGTCGATGTGGCGGAACCCGAACGACGCGAGGTCGTCGTACCGCATGTCCATCTCTTTCACGACCCAGGCGAGCGCTTCGGCCGCCTTCTTCGGGTTGGTGATGATCGGCGTGATGAGGTGCGGTACGCCCTGATAGGCGGCCAGTTCGACTCGTTTCGGGTCGATGAGCACCATCCGCACCTCGGCGGGCTTGGACCGCATCAGCACGCTGGTGATCATCGAGTTGATGAAGGACGACTTGCCCGAGCCGGTGGCACCGGCGACGAGCAGATGCGGCATCTTCGCGAGATTCGCCACGACAAAGCCGCCCTCGACGTCTTTGCCGAGACCGATCGTCATCGGATGCTGCGAGCGGGCCGCGACGCTGGAGCGCAGCACATCTCCGAGGGTCACGATCTCGCGATCCTTGTTCGGGATCTCGATGCCGATCGCACTCTTGCCGGGGATCGGCGAGAGGATCTGCACCTCGTTCGACGCGACGGCGTACGACAGGTTCTTGGCGAGGGCGGTGACCCGCTCGACCTTGACGCCCACACCGAGTTCGATCTCGTAGCGGGTGACCGACGGTCCGCGGCTGAAGCCGGTGACTTTGGCATCCACCTGGAACTGGGTGAGCACCTCGGTGATCGCCGCGATCGTCTCGTCGTTTGCGGGGGTGCGAGTCTTCGGCGGCGTGCCGGCCTGAAGACTGGATGCCGCGGGCAGCCGATACGGGCGACGGTTCACCGGCGGGCGAGCGGCCGCGAGCTCGGGGTCGGGCAGCTCGGCGAGCACCGACTCCCCCGGTGCGGAGCCGAACCCGTCGTCCTGCAGCCCGCGCGCTCGTGGCGGTACCTCGCCGGTGAAGCGGCGCACGGCATCCTCGGCCTTGTCGAGTTCGGCGAGCAAGTCGAACGGGTTGACCTCCGACGGCGGCACGATGACATCCGTGGCGTGGTCGCGGGCGACCGGGGTGTCGAACGCCGGATCGCCGGTGACGTCTTTCTTGCGGCGCCACCAGGGCATCGACGACGGGTCTTCGGGCTCGAACCCGAGATCGGTGAGCGACCCCAGCTCGGGTTGCTCGGCGGGGGTCTTCGGCGCGCGAGTCGGCAGTTCGGCGCCGAAGAGGTAGCTGTAGGCCTCCCCGAGGCGCGAGCCGATGCGGTTCGGCGGCGTCTTGGTGAGGATGAACAGCGACAGCAGCATCAGGCCGCCCGCGAGCGGAACGGCCAGCCAGGACGCCCCGATCTCGACGAACGGTTGCGCGACGATCCAGCCGAGGATGCCGCCGCCGTGTGCCATCGCGACGGCGCCGTCGGCGGGCTGCGGCTGGCCGCCGAAGAGGTGGCTCAGTCCGCTGACGCTGGTCAACAGCAGCACGAGGCCGACCCCGAGTCGCCCGTTGTCATGAACGCTCGACGGATGCCGGAACAGCCAGACAGCGAACACCAGCATGATGACCGGCAACGCGAAAGCGACCCGGCCGAACAGTCCGCCGAAGGTGTACGCGTCGAGGGCGATCGCGACCTCGTGGCTCGGGTTGAACCACTCGACGATCGCACCGCCGATCGCGAGCACGATCAACAGGAACGGCACCCCGTCGCGGCGCTCCTCGGGGGCGAGAGTCTCTTTGCCGAACAGCCGAGCCGCGCCACCGACGATGTGGGCGAGTCCCATCCACAGACTGGTGAGCGCACCGGGCTCCTCGGTCTTCGCCGGCGACCTGCCCTTCGGGTAGCGCTTGGTGGCGGCCGCGCCGGTCGAGCGCGCGCGGGAGGTCGAGCGCGCGCGGGCGCTCGACGACCGGGTGCTCGTGGCCATGCGGTCACGGTACCCGCGGGGGCGAGCCGCTCCGGGGAGCGACACCCGCCCCGCCGT
>NZ_JANMSQ010000327.1:0-5475 GCF_031389465.1 Pseudolysinimonas sp. | reverse complement strand
CGCGGCTGAACCAGCGCAGCGCGATGATCTCCTCGCCGTCGGGGCGACCCGTGGTGTCGGCGCCCGGCGCCACTCGGGCCTCGAACCCGACCATCAGGGATGCCGGGAACGGCCACGGCTGACTGCCGAGGTACTGCGGATCCTGCACTCGCACGCCCGACTCCTCGAACACCTCGCGGATGACGGCGGCCTCGAGCGACTCCCCCGGCTCGACGAACCCGGCGAGCAGCGAGAAGCGGTTCGCCTCCCACAGCGCATTCGCGCCGAGCAGCATCCGGTCATCCTGGTCGAGCACCCCGACGATCACCGCCGCATCGGTGCGCGGAAAGTAGTCCTTGCCGCTCTCGTCGCGGCGCACCCAACCCGACTCGGCCGGCACCGTCTCGACCCCGGCTACCGGCGAGAAGCGCGACACCGTGTGCCAGTTCAGGATGGCGAGCGCCTGCGTGAAGAGGCCCGCGTCGCGTTCATCGAGCCGCGCTCCGATGCGGCGCAGATCGCCCCACTGTGCCTTTCCCGTCGGGATGTCGTCGAGCTCATCGAGCCCGTCGGTCGAGTCCACCGCGAGCGCGAGGATCGGGGTGCCCTCCGGCACATCGGGGACGGGGTTCGTCGTGCGCCCGAGGTACACCGCGAGTGCTGCCTGCGGAACAACCGACGGCGGCAGGATCGCGAGACTCGTCGGGGAGGCAAGCAGAGCGCGGCCCTCGTGCAACACGATCGCGCGGGTGCGGGAGTCATCGAGCAGCGCGTCGATCCCGCCCGCTCGGCCCAGATGGTCGCGATCCAGAGCGGCTCGAGCCAGCGGCAGCCGGGACGAGAAGGTGCTGGGAGGGGGAGTGTCGGACATCCGGACTCCTCCCGGGCCGACCTACCCTGTGGATATGGCCCGATCCCATCTCACTCTAGCGGCGCTCGCGACGTCCGCCGTGGCGGGGCTGGACATCGTCAGCGCCCAAGGCTTCGGCTCCCGCGGAGGCGACTTCGACGCCGCCATTCTCACCGGCCGGGACGGTCGACACTGGGTGATCCGAGTACCTCGCAGCGAACGCGCCGAACAGGAACAGTCCGCCGACCTCGTCGCCCTGCGAGCCCTCAGCGCCGGCGTGCGCGCCCGCCTGCCGTTCACCGTCTCCACCTTCGCCGGGCAGGTTCCCGTCGACGGCACCCGCGCCGTCGTCTCCGAATTCGTCTACGGCTCCAAAGTGCCCCTCGAGTCGATGAGCATCGAACTGGCGGCATCCATCGGGTCGGCCATCGCCGCCATCCACGCCCTCCCTCCGAACGTCGTCATCGACGCGGGACTCCCCTCGCAGTCCCCCGTCGAGACCCTCCGCGCCGTCGTCGCCCTCATGGACCGCGCTGCCGCCACCGGCCTCGTGCCCGCCGCGCTGCTCGGCCGGTGGGAACGCGCCAGCGAAGAACCAACCCTCTGGCAGTTCACTCCCGCGGTCGTCAACGGTGCGCTCGGATCGGACTCGTTCCTCTCCGCGAACGACGCCGTCACCGGGATGCTCGGCTGGCACGGGTTGCGCGTCGGCGACCCCGCGGCCGACCTCCAATGGCTGGCCGGCGCCTCACTCGACGTCGCGGACTCCGCGTTCGCCGCCTACTCACGCGTTCGCGGCACCGTTGACCGGCAACTGCGCCAACGCGCCTCGCTGCTCTCCGAACTCGAAGTCGCCCGCTGGCTGCTCCACGGCACCGAAACCCGCTCCACCGAGGTCGTCGACGACGCCGTCGGGATGCTCTCCGCCCTCGTCGACGAAACATCGCGCGACCTCATGAACCCCATTGGCGGACCCCAGGTACCGCTGGGAATCGACGAAGTCGAGCAATTGCTCGAGCGCACGTCCCGCATCCGCTGAGGTCGCTTTCCGTTTTCAGGAGTTTGGGTGACCAGAGTGGATGGCGTGGCTGCTGTTGTCACACGCGGTGACATTAGGAACACTCGCCTCACCCAATCCTGAAATGGAAATCGGGCAGGCACCCGTCAGCGGACCATCCGAATCGAGGCGAGGTTCTCCCACTCGGGCGCGGTCTTGCGGGTGCCGTCGGGGAGGAAGCCGTTGCGGCGGTAGAAGGCGATCGCACGCGGGTTGTCTTCGGCCGTCCAGAGATAGCTGGGGCGGTCGCCGACGGCGGCATCGAGCAGCGCCTGCCCGGTGCCCGAACCGTGGAGGCGCGAGTACTGGTAGAGATGGCGCAAACACCAGTCGCGTGGCGCATCATCCTCATCTGCCGGCGGGCCAGCCAGGGCGTAGCCGACGACCTCTCCGTCAAGTTCGGCGACGACAGTGACTGAGCGACGGGCGTTCGCGATGCCACGCCGGAAAGCCTCCGCGTCGCTCGACAACTCGGCGAGAAAGTCGGCGCTCAACAGGTGGGCGTAGGCCTCTCGCCACCCGGTGTTGCGGATGTCGGTGATGCGTTCCGCGTCGTCGGGGACGGCGGGGCGGACGGTGATCATGTGTCAGTGTGCAGGGCGTCGAGGGCGGCGCGCCAGGAGAGGGATGCGCAGCCCGCGCGCAGCGGGTAGCGGCCGATGCCGGCGAAGGCTTCGAGGTCGCCGAGGTCGGGGTCGGCAGCAGCCCCCGAGTCGAGGGTCGCGAGGTAGCGGGCCGTGAGCGCGCGGAACTCGGCGACAGCGAGACTGGATGCCGTGGCGGCGAGGGCAGAGGCAGCGGCGGTCGAAACAACGCACCCGTGACCCTCCCAGCGCAGGTCGGCGATGAGGTCGCCCTGAAGCACGACGCGCACCCGCACGTCGTCACCGCAGGCGGGTGAGCGCCGGTGGGCTTCGAGGCCCCGCAGGTCGCCGAGTCCCGCGCCGACCCGCGCGGTCGCGAGCTCCTCGATAAGGGTTGCCCGATCTGCCTCGGCGAGCACTAGCCCGACTCCGCCGCCAGGTGCAGCACCGCCGCCTCGAGCGCGTCGATCGCGAGCGCGACGTCGTCTTCGCGCACCGACTCGTCGGCGTGATGGCTGATGCCTCCCGCACAGCGCACGAACAGCATCCCGATCTCAGTGAGGTCGGCGATGGCCATCGCGTCGTGGCCGGCGATGCTCACCAGCTCGATCGGGTCGGCATCACCCGTCGCCGCGATCCCTGCCGCGATCGCCGCCTGAAGGTGCGGGGCGCTCGGAGCCTCCGGGGCGACGTGGGTCGAGGTGACCTCCAGGTCGAGCCCCTTGTCGCCGGCGATACGGTGCAATTCGTGGCGGATGTGGCCCCAGGTCGCATCGCGCCCGGCCGCGGTGGCGTCGCGCAGGTCGAGGCTGAACTCCGCGAAACCGGCGATGACGTTGACCGCGTCGGGTTCGACCCGGATGCGCCCCACCGTCGCGGGGCTGCCCCGGTCACGCGCGATCCGTTCGATCGCGACGATCCCCTCGCTCGCGCCGAGCAGCGCGTCGCGCCGCAACTCCCACGGGGTCGCGGAGTGCCGGGCCTCGCCACGGTACGAGATCACCCGCCGCTCCGCCGCCGCGATCGTCGTCACGACGCCGAGGGCACGGTCGAGATCCTCAAGCCGGGGACCCTGTTCGATGTGGCACTCCAGGTAGCCGACGAGCGAACCGGGCGCGCGGGCCGCGTTTCCGATGTTCTCCGGGATGAGCCCGAACGTCGTCGCCGCATCACGCAGCGCGATCCCGTCGGCGTCGGACAGGTCGAGCCAGGCATCCTTCCAGCCGCCGGCGAGCGCGCGCGAGCCGAGCAGCGTCGTGCCGAATCGCGTGCCCTCCTCGTCGCCGAACGCGACGACTTCGAGTGCGAACGGGAGGTCGGCATCCCGCAGCCGGTCGGCGACCTCGATCGCGACGAGAACACCGAGGATGCCGTCGTACCGCCCCGCGCCGGGAACGGTGTCGAGATGCGAGCCGAGCAGCAGCGCCGGGCGGTCGTCGTCATCGATGTGCCGCCGGCCGCAGACGTTCGCCGCCTCGTCGGGCCACGAGCGGAGTCCGGCCTCGCGCATCCATGCGGCGGCGATCGCGTTCACGCGCGTCTGTTCCGGCGTGAGGTAGGCGCGCTCGATGCCGTCTTCGCGCGCCGAGTGAGTGCTCAGTTCATCGGCGCGGGCGAGCACCCGCTGCGCTGTCATGCAGAAGCGCCATACGAGTCGAGGGCGGCGTCGGTTCCGGCCCCCGCAGGCACCTTCACGCCTGCCCGGCGCAGCACCTGCTCGAACGCGGCGAGGGTCGTCAGCACGGCATCCTTACGGGCGTTGTAACCCATCACTCCGACGCGCCACACCTTGCCGTGCATCGGCCCGAACGAGGTGCCGATCTCGATGCCGTAGTCGGCCAGCATGGTTGCCCGCACCCCGTCAGGGTCGACTCCGTCGGGGATCTGCACCGCGATGACGTTGTTCATGCGCACGCTCTGGTCGCCGAACAGCTTGAGCCCGGTGGCGACGAGTCCCGCCGTCATCGCGGCGCCGTTGATGCGGTGCCGCTCGACGGCAGCATCCATTCCTTCTTCGAGCAGAATGCGGGCGCACTCGCGGGCGCCGTAGAGCATCGTCGTGGCTTCGGTGTGGTGGTTGAGCCGTTTCGGCCCCCAATAGTCGAGGATCTGCGCGAGGTCGAAATAGTTGCTGCGGATCGGGTGGGCGAGCACCGGGTCGCCCTCGCTGCGGATGCCCGCCTCCACCGACTTGCGCGCCTCGATGATCGCGACGGCACGGTCGGAGAGGGTGATCGGTGACGATCCCGACGGCCCGGCGAGACACTTCTGCAGCCCGGCGGTGGCGGCATCCACCCCCCACTCGTCGGCCAGGAAGGTGTTGCCGCCCAGGCTCGCGGTGACGTCGGTGTAGAGCAGGGCGCCGTGCTTCGCGGCCAGCGCGCCGAGTTCGTCGAGCGGCTGCGCGACGGTCGTCGAGGTGTCGCCGTGCACGACGGCGAGCAGCTTCGGCTTCACCTCGCTGAGAGCTTTCTCGATCTCGGCGGGCGTGAACACGGTTCCCCACTCGCGCTCGATGACGTGAACCTCGGCGCCGCAGCGCTCGGCGATCTCGCGCAGCAGGTGCCCGAAGCGCCCGAAGATCGGCACGAGCACTTTGTCGCCCGGCTCGAGCAGACTCACGAACGCGGCCTCGATACCCGCGCGGGCGGTGCCGTCGATCAGCAGGGTCGCCGCATTCGTCGTGCGGAACACCCCGCGGTACAGCTCCTGCGCCTCAGCCATGTAGCCCGTCATCGCCGGGTCGTACTGCCCGACGAGCTGCGCAGACATCGCCCGCAGCACCCGCGGATCGGCCGTGATCGGCCCCGGCCCCATCAGCAGGCGGGCGGGCGGGTCGATCTGGTTCGCGGTCACCCTCCCAAGAATGCCACCACCCGTGGGCTGAGTAGCGCGCCGCTGCGCGGCGCGCGTATCGAAACCCGTGGGTTGAGTGCCGCCGAAGGCGGTGTATCGAAACCCGTGGGTTGAGTGCCGCCGAAGGCGGTGTATCGAAACCCGTGGGT
>NZ_JANMSQ010000133.1:0-1808 GCF_031389465.1 Pseudolysinimonas sp. | reverse complement strand
GATCCGCACCCACGTCGACGTGCTGCTCGGCGACGAACCGCTGCGCGGCATCCACGCCCTCATCGCGGTTCGCGAGCAGGTGCGCGATCTCGTCGACCTCGAGATCGTCGCGCTGCCCGGCCCCGACATCCCGGATGCCGCGATCGAAGCTGCGCTCGACGCCGGTGCCGACACGCTCGGCGGCGCCCCGCACATCGCCGAGGATCCGATCGCCGACCTAGACCGTCTGCTCGCGATCGCCGAGAAGCATGACGTTCCGATCGACCTGCACACCGACGAGAGCCTCGACGGGGCCATCACCCTCGGTGCGTACGCGGCCCAGACCGGGTTGATGGCGGAGCGGGGCTACGCGCGTAATCTCTCCGCGGGTCACTGCGTGCGGCTCGGCACGATGGCGATCGCCGAACGGGATGCCGTCATCGCCGCAGTCGTCGAGGCGGGCATCGGCATCATCGCGAACCCGATCACGAACCTCTACCTGCAGGGCTGGGAGCACGGCCATTCGGTTCCCCGCGGGCTCACCGCGGCGCGGGCGCTACTGGATGCCGGGGCCCGGTTCGCCGCGGGCGCCGACAACGTGCGCGACCCCTTCAACCCCGTCGGACGCAGCGACGCGCTCGAGACCGCATCGCTGCTCGTCACCGCCGGTCACCTGACCCTCGACGAGGCCTACGCCGCCGTCAGCACCGGGGCGCGCGACGTCATGGGGTTGCCCGTCGCCGGCCCGACACCCGGTGCCGCGGCCGACTTCCTCGCCGTTCGGGCGGGTTCGCTCGCCGAAGTGATCGCCGAGGCGAGTCCCGAGCGGATCGTGATCCACGCCGGGTCGCTCGTCGCCCGCAGCACCCTCACCGTAGAACTCGCCGCCCCCGCGATCGGAGTCGCCGCATGAGTACCGCCGCCCCCGCCATGACAGACACCCTGCTCGACTTCCGAAACGTCGAGATGACCTTCCCGAACGGCACGGTGGCTCTCCACGGCGTCGACCTCACCGTCGACCGGGGCGAGTTCGTGACCGTCGTCGGGCCGTCCGGCTGCGGCAAGAGCACGCTGCTGCGCATCGCCTCGGGACTCGAGGTCGCGAGCGATGGAACAGCGCAACTCGGAACGTCCCGCATCGGCTACGTCTTCCAGGATCCGACCCTGCTGCCCTGGCGCACCGTGCAGGCCAACGTCGAGCTGCTCGCCGAACTGCAGTGGGACACCATCGCGGTCCGCCGCAAGAAGGCGAACGAGGCGATCGAGCTCGTCGGCCTCACGGGATTCGAGAACCACCTGCCGCGCCAGCTCTCGGGCGGGATGCGGATGCGCACGTCACTCGCCCGATCGCTCACCCTCGAACCCGAGCTGTTCCTCTTCGACGAACCGTTCGGCGCGCTCGACGAGATCACCCGCGAACGCCTCAATGACGAGCTGCTGAAACTGTTCGTCGAGAAACAGTTCGCCGGGCTGTTCATCACGCACTCGGTGTCGGAGGCGGTCTACCTCTCCACGAAGGTCGTCGTCATGTCCGGCCGTCCGGGCTCGATCGTCGGCACGTTCGACGTGCCGTTCCCCATGCCACGTGACCCCGACATCCGGTTTACCCCGGAGTTCGCCGAGCTGGTCGGCGAGGTCTCGCACGCGCTTCGAGAGGGGCACAGCTGATGACCGACGAATCCACCGCCGTGATCCCGCGCCTGGGCGTCGCCCCGCGGCGGCGCGGCGGTAACGGGCCCATCAATATTTGGCTCTGGCTGCCGCCGATCCTCGTGCTCGCCGCGGTCATCGGCGCTTGGTACGCGGTCTCGGCATCGCTCGGCGACCGG
>NZ_JANMSQ010000286.1:0-3228 GCF_031389465.1 Pseudolysinimonas sp. | reverse complement strand
GGCCCGCCGGGAGATCGAGTCCCGCCGGGGCGGCGACTCGAGCACTCAACGGGCCCGTCACGGGGTTACTACTTCGCGTCGTCCTCGGCGGGAGCCTCGTCCGCGGCGGCCTCGGGGGCCTCCTCGACGGCGGTCTCTTCGACGGGGGCCTCTTCGACGGGGGCCTCTTCGACGGGGGCCTCGGTCTCGTCGGCCGGAGCTTCCTCGGCGGCGGCGGGCTTCGCGACCTTGGCGGGCTTTTCGGCCGCGGCCTTCGCTACCGCAGCCTTCTTGGCAGACGGCTTCTTCACGACCGGCTCGAGCACGAGTTCGATGACCGCCATCGGAGCGTTGTCGCCCTTGCGGTACCCGGTCTTCGTGATGCGGGTGTAGCCGCCCTCGCGGTCTTCGACCTGCGGCGCGATCTCGGTGAAGAGCTTGTGCACGACACCCTTGTCCGAGATGATCCCGAGCACCCGGCGACGGGCGTGGAGGTCACCGCGCTTCGCGAACGTGATCAGGCGCTCGGCGAGCGGACGGAGGCGCTTGGCCTTCGTCTCGGTCGTCTGGATGCGCTCGTGCGTGAACAGCGCGGCGGCGAGGTTCGCGAGCAGCAGACGCTCGTGAGCCGGGCCTCCTCCGAGGCGGGGACCCTTGGTGGGCTTAGGCATTGTCGTTCTCTTTCGTGATCAGGAGGAACCGGGCCGTCAGGCGCGGCTCTCCTCGTCGTCGTCGTAGCCGCCGTAGAAGTGCGCGCCGTCGAAGCCGGGAACGCTGTCCTTGAGCGACAAGCCCATCTCGGTCAGCTTGTCCCGCACCTCGTCGACCGACTTCTGGCCGAAGTTGCGGATGTTCATGAGCTGCGTCTCCGACAGGGCGACGAGCTCCGCGACCGTGTTGATGCCTTCACGCTTGAGGCAGTTGTAGCTGCGCACGCTCAGGTCGAGGTCCTCGATGGGCATGCTCAGCTCGCTCGACAGCACGGCGTCGACCGGGGCAGGCCCGATCTCGATGCCTTCAGCAGCCGAGTTCAGCTCGCGGGCGAGACCGAACAGCTCGACCAGCGTGCGGCCGGCCGATGCGATCGCGTCACGCGGGGTGATCGCGGGCTTCGTCTCGACATCCACGACCAGGCGGTCGAAGTCGGTGCGCTCACCGGCACGCGTCGCTTCGACGCGGTAGGTGACCTTCAGCACCGGCGAGTAGATCGAGTCGATCGGAACCTGACCGGCTTCGCTGAACTCGCTGCGGTTCTGGGTCGCCGACACGTAGCCGCGGCCACGCTCGATGGTGAGTTCGAGTTCGAACTTCGCCTTGTCGTTGAGCGTCGCGATGACCAGCTCGGGGTTGTGGATTTCAACCCCGGTGGGCGCCGAGATGTCGGCGGCCGTGACCTGGCCCGCGCCCTGCTTGCGCAGGTAAGCGGTGATCGGCTCGTCGTGCTCGCTCGAGACCACGAGGTTCTTGATGTTGAGGACGATCTCTACGACGTCTTCCTTCACACCCTGAACGGTCGAGAACTCGTGCCGGATTCCGTCGATGCGGATGCTGGTCACTGCTGCGCCCGGGATGGACGACAGCAGGGTGCGGCGCAGCGAGTTGCCGAGGGTGTACCCGAATCCGGGCTCCAGCGGCTCGATCACAAACTGCGAACGGAATTCGGAGAGACTCTCCTCGGACAGGGTGGGACGCTGTGCAATAAGCACGTGTATTCCTTTCAGCGAGGGCGTCCGCCATATGACGCCCACGGAAGAACGGCGGGTGGCTGGGCCGCCGGGTGTTCAGTTGATGGTGAAAATGCTGTCCGGTGTCGTTACACGCGCCGACGCTTCGGCGGACGAACGCCGTTGTGCGCCTGCGGAGTGACGTCGTTGATCGTGCCGACCTCGAGGCCCGCCGCAGTGAGCGAGCGGATCGCGGTCTCGCGTCCGGAACCCGGACCCTTCACGAAGACGTCGACCTTCTTCATGCCGTTCTCCTGCGCCTTGCGCGCAGCGGCCTCTGCCGCCATGCCCGCCGCGTAGGGGGTCGACTTGCGCGAGCCCTTGAATCCGACGTCGCCGCCGGAGGCCCAAGCGATGACCGCACCCTGAGGGTCGGTGATCGAGACGATGGTGTTGTTGAACGTCGACTTGATGTGGGCCTGGCCCACCGCGATGTTCTTCTTCTCTTTGCGGCGCGGCTTGCGACCGGCTGCAGCAGCCTTGGGAGCGGCCATTACTTCTTGCCTGCCTTCTTCTTACCGGCGACGGTGCGCTTCGGTCCCTTGCGGGTGCGCGCGTTGGTCTTCGTGCGCTGACCGCGCACCGGGAGGCCGCGACGGTGGCGGATGCCCTCGTACGAGCCGATCTCGACCTTGCGGCGGATGTCGGCCTGCACCTCACGGCGCAGGTCACCCTCCACCTTGTAGGTGCCTTCGATGAAGTCACGGAGAGCAACGAGCTGGTCGTCGGTCAGATCCTTGACGCGGATGTCACCGGAGATCCCGGTCTCCTTGAGGGTGAACAGCGCGCGAGTGCGGCCGACCCCGTAGATGTAGGTGAGCGCCACTTCCACGCGCTTGTCGCGCGGGATGTCGACGCCGGCAAGACGTGCCATTGCGTTACTCCTGAGAGTTTTCGGAGGTCTGTGCGTCTCCGGTGCCCGGGCCTCCGACCCGAGGTGTCCCCTCTTGCGAGGTTCTTGGTGACGCTTGTGTATTGAGTTATGGGTTTCGAGACGCGTCGCGCTTCGCGCGGCGCTCCTCAACCTTGAACCTTCGGTCGATATCGCTTCGCGATGTCGACCTTCGGTTCAACCCTGGCGCTGCTTGTGACGCGGGTTGCTCTTGCAGATGACCATGACGCGGCCGTTACGGCGAATCACCTTGCAGTGATCACAGATCGGCTTGACGCTGGGGTTGACCTTCATGATGCTTCTTCTCTCGCTGTCATCGTTCCCCCGGCATCCGCCGTGGGTTCGTTACTTCTCAGCGCTGCTTACTTGTAGCGGTAGACGATGCGGCCGCGGGTGAGGTCGTACGGGCTGAGCTCGACGACCACGCGGTCTTCCGGAAGGATCCGGATGTAGTTCTGGCGCATCTTGCCGGAAATGTGAGCGAGCACCTTGTGCCCGTTCGTCAGCTCTACCCGGAACATTGCGTTCGGAAGAGCCTCCAGCACCGAGCCCTCAAGCTCGATGACGCCGTCTTTTTTCGCCATACCTCTACTAGTGCTTTGCTGATCTGCGGGGTGGATTGGTGCACGGGCA
>NZ_JANMSQ010000280.1:0-5765 GCF_031389465.1 Pseudolysinimonas sp. | reverse complement strand
GTTCCGTCCCCGGCCTCAGCAAGAGCCGAGTAGCCCGCTGGCCCCGGGTCGAGCACCCGCGCCTCGCCCCAGGTCGCGCCGTCGTCGCGCGAGACCCGAAGCGTGAGGTTCTCGCGGACGGCCTTCCCGTCGGGTAGCCGGGGACGCCGTGAATCCCGGCTGTCGGGATTCACGAAGAACACCCGGCCGTCGCCAGCGACGAGTGCGGCGTGGCAGACGGGCTCGAAGATCTCCGGCGCGAAGTGCGGCGTCGACCAGCCCGTCGCCCCGTCGGTGCTGCGGGTGAACACCCTCCTCGGGTCACCCTTTTGTCGAACCGTCAGGAGTGCTCCCCCGTCCGGGAGAGCGGCGATTGCCGCCTCAGAAGGGTTGCGCACCGCCCCACCCGGGAACGCGGCGTACTCGCCTGCGGCCCACGTCATCCCGTCGTCGTCGCTCGTGATCGTGAAGGTCGCCGACGGGCGGTGCCTTCGGCCGCGGGCCGAGCTCGCCCAGACCGGAACGACGAGCCGCCCGGCGGCGAGGAGGGCGCCCGACCCGGGCCCGGGGGCGAACCGGCGGGGAACGAAGCCATCGCGCTCGGGAATCGAGGTGAGCATGGTCGTCAGGTCCACCGGCGCCGAGAAGGTACGACCGCCGTCGGCGCTTCGGCGGTGCAACAGCCTGCGATATCCGACCTGATACAGCAGGTGCAGCACGCCCGACCGGTCGACGACGAGCGTCGGGTTGTCGACGGTACGGCACCACCCGCGCACCAGTCTCTCGGCCGCCGACCACGTCTCGCCGCCGTCGGCGCTACGGCGCAGCAACAGGTCGCTCGGACCCCAGTCGCTGACCCGCCGCCGCCCGACGGCGACCACCACCAGGTGGTCCGGGTCGAGAGCAGCGATCGCGGGGATGCGGACGGCGCGATAGCCACGTCCGCCCGTGAATAGCGTCACCAGGTCCGACGTCACAGGCGGAACGCTACCGAAGGGATGCAAACGGGTCGGCCGATACGCCGGGTTCTGTCCCCAACCTTGCGGCTGGGTGACGGCCATCTCTCTCGGGACTACGTTGCCGCAGCCCTCTAGCGGTCTACCCGGGAACTCGGGGGGCCCCGTCATTCGTTCCCTGTCTGACCTTGCACCGGACGAGGTTTACCCAGCGAGCCCGATCACTCGGGCCCCTGGTGGTCTCTTACACCACCGTTTCACCCTTACCGACTGTCCACGCCCCTCGAAAGGAGCGCCGACAGCAGGCGGTCTGCTCTCTGTTGCACTTTCTCGCGGATCACTCCGGGTGGGTGTTACCCACCGCCCTGCCCTGTGGTGCCCGGACGTTCCTCGGCACTCCTTGCGGAGCGACGCGACCGTCTGGCCGGCCCGTTTGCCCTCTCAGGGTACCTCGGGCCGCGCAAACGTCATCTTCTTGTCCATCGCCTCGTTCGCCATCCGGTCGGCGCGAGCGTTCTCGGCGCGCGGGATCCACTCGAAGGCAACCGGGGTTCCGATCAGCAGCTCCCGAGCCTCGGCGGCGAGGTTCGCCATGTCGGGATGCTTGATCTTCCAGCGCCCGCTCATCTGTTCGACGACGAGTTTCGAGTCGAGTCGCACGCGCAATTCGGCGTTGGCGTCGATCGCGAGAGCACGGGTCACCCCGGCGATCATCCCTGAGTATTCGGCGACGTTGTTGGTGGCAACCCCGACGTACACCCCGAGCTCCGCGAGCACCTCGCCGGTGGCTTCGTCGATCACGACCGACCCTCCGGCGGCGATCCCCGGGTTACCCCGTGACCCGCCGTCGGCTTCCACGATGAGACGCCGGGTCACAGCCCCGACTCCCCGGTGCGGCCGTGCAATCCCGACTCCGCTGTGCGGACGAGAATGGCGCTCGAGTCGGGACAGAGGATGACGTCGTCGGGTTCCGCCGCGCGGATCCTCGTCATGTCGGTGTGAGCGAGTGCCACCCCGCTCGCCATCGACACTCCGCCGCGCAGCAGCGAGGCACCGATTCCGTACCGTTCGCGCTGCTTCTCGTAGAGCGCGAGGAGGTCGGCGGGAATCTTGGTCGCAACCATCTGCCGGTTCGCGGCGGCGTGCGCCCGCTCCCCCTCGATCTCGACGAGTGCCGCATCCCGCGCAGCTGTCGCCTCGGCGATCGATGTCGAGAGCGCCGCCAGCTCGCCCTCGGTCGAGGTGAGGTCGCCCTCGCGTTGTTCGAGGGTTTCCATCACCGCGAGTTCGATGTCTTCGAGGTCGCTCTTGCGCCGGCCGAGGGATTCGAGTTCCTGCTCAAGTGCCGCGACGTCTTTCACCGAAGCGCTCGTGGCCAACCGTTCGGCGTCGCGGGTGACGCGCGCCTGCACGACCTCGACGTCTGCTTCGGTGCGTTTCAGCTCGAGCCGCACGTCTTCGAGCGCTCCCGACTGCTCGGTCCGCGTGCGCTCCAGCTCGGCTCGCTTGCCCGTGAGGGTATCGACGGTCGCACGCTCCGGAAGCTTGTCGGAACGTCGAGCGAGCTGCTGCAGTTTCGTGTCGAGTGCCTGCAGCTCGAGCAGCAAGGCCTGATCTTCGGGGGCGGCCTTCAGGCCCATTCGTTCCTCTTCCTCATCAGACGACAACAAACTCCCAGGGATCGGTGCGCAGGTCGCTCACCGTCACCTCAACGCCGGGCAGGGCATCCCGCAGCTGAGCCGCCGCGATCTCGAGCCACAGCCATTCGCTCGCCCAGTGCGAGACGTCGACGAGCGCGGGACCACTCGACACGCGGGCGTTCTCGCGCGCCTCGGATGCCGGATGGTGGCGCAGGTCGCTCGTGATGTAGACGTCGGCGGCGAGCACATCGGGCAGGGCGAGGTAGGCATCTCCCGCACCCGCGCAGAGGGCGACCCGGCTCACGGTGCGGTCGTACTCCCCCGCGACCCGGATGCCCTGGGCGGTGGCCGGGAGGAGGTCGGCAAGCCCGCGTGCGAGTCGGCCAAGCGTCGTCGGCTCGGGAAGTTCGCCCACTCGACCGATTCCGTGCACGGGGTTCGCAATCGACGGAACGAGCGGACGGGCTTGACGCAGCCCCAGCCGGTCAGCGAGAACGGCCGAGGTACCGCTGGTGACGACATCCGCGTTGGTGTGCGCAGCGATCAGCGCGCACCCCGCGCGGATGAGGCGGGCGAGCGCGGCGCCCTTGTACCGGGTCTCGGCGACCGTCGTAACCCCGCGCAACAGCAACGGGTGGTGCACGAGCAGCAGGTCGGCACCCGCGTCGATCGCCTCGTCGACGGTGTCAAGCACGGCGTCGACCGCGAGATGGATGCGACGCACCTCAGCCGCGGGATCCCCGGACAGCAGGCCGATGGCATCCCACGGCTCCGCGCCGGCGACCGGCCAGAGTGCCTCGACGCACGTCTCGACGTCGGCGAGCGTGGCGCCCTTGGTGGTCATCCGCTCAGTCTACGAGCGCACGCCTCTGGGAATCGGAGTCCTGTCGGCGGATCGCCGGCACCGCGGTGACGAGCGGCAGCAGGATGCCGAGCACGAGTGCCACGAGCACGCCGAGATCGCTGGTCAGCAGCGGATCACCTTCGGCCAAGCCGAGGAAGGGCAGCAGGTAGCCCTGCCAGTCCAGCCCGGGCAGCACCGCAGAGGTGAGTCCGAAGCCGATGGCGCTGATGACGACGAGCCCGATCAGGTTCACCCAGCGCACGGCCGGGTACACACCCCCGCGCCGCAGCAGCGAGTTTGCGTGGAACGTGCGGCGACGAATCATGATCTCCGCGCCGAAGATGCCAGCCCACGCGGCGATGGGCACCGCGATCGTAGTCGCCGCATCGACGATGACTGCGCGGGCGTCGCCGACGAGGAAGAGCAGGGCTGCGGCTGCGGCGAGGACGAGGACTCCGGCGATCGCCGTCGTCACCGAACGCCGGGCGCGCACGCCGAGCGACTGCAGCGCGAACCCGCCGGAGTAGATCGTCAGCACCACGCCGGAGAGCAGACCGAGGGACAGGGCCGCGATCAGCGGCGCCGGGTACCACAGCGGCAGCAGCGCCGCGATCGTGTAGACCGGGTTGGTCGCGAGTCCATCGGCGATCAGCGGGTCGGATGCCGCGAGCAGGGCCCCCCAGGCGACCAGGATGAACGCCGGCAGCGTCGCGCCGAACGTCGCCCAGAGCATCGTCGCGCCGCCGTCGCTGTCGGGGCGCTGGTAGCGCGCCACGTCGGCGCTCGAGTGAACCCAGGCGAGTCCGACGAAACTGAACACCAGCACGACGCCGGTGACCAGCAACGTCCAGGGTCCGTCGTCGACGCCCTGAGCTGCTGCGAGGTCGAGCCGCGGGAACGTGAGAGCTACCACTCCGACGACCAGCAGAGCGGTCAGGATGCTCAGGATCAATTGCACCCGCGCGATGAGGCCGTAGCCGAAGATCGCGACGACGAAGGCCAACACGAAGCCGGCGCCGAGTCCGACGAACGTCCAGACCTGTTCGCCGAGGCCCGCATCGAGGCCGGCATCGACGAGCACGCGCGCGACCCCGGTTGCGAGCATCCAGAGCAGTGCCCCACCCCAGAAGACCCGCGAGACGACGGCGAGAACCGCGGGCAGGCCGTTGCCGACGATGCCGAAGGTCGCGCGCGACACGATCATCGTGGGCTGACCGCTCCACTTGCCAGCGAGGGTCACCAGGCCGAGCGGCAGGAACGAGAGTGCGACACCGATGAGGATCGCGACGAGAGTCTGTCGCAGGCTCATCCCGAACCCGAACAGCACCGCGCCGAGCGACAGCGAGACGACGGAGGAGTTCGCCGCGAACCAGAGCCAGAACAGGCGGGCGGCACGTCCGGCACGCAGGTCGAGCGCCGTCGGCTCGGGTCCGGCCGTCTCGACGAGCAGCGCCGGATGCGATTCCGGTTCTTCGTCGACCAGAGCGTGCTCGTCCTCGGCCAGCCGCACGGTCGGAATCGGCTCCGACGGTGGCGCGATGATGGTAACCGAACCGGTCGAGTCGACAGCGATCGCGCCGGTGCCGAACGCCCGATCGACGTCGTCGACGACGTCGTCATCCTCAAGTGTGGGCAGCGATTCACCGAGCTGGATGTCGTCGGGACCGGTGTACTCAGGCGCGGTGTACTCGGGCGCGATGTACTCGGGCGCGATGTACTCGGGCGCGACGTCATCGGGATGTGGCGCGGGAACGCTGCCGGTCGTCAGAAGCGACTCGAAGTCGCCCGGGGGTGGAGCGAGCTCGCCGGTCGGGCGGGCGATCCCCGATGTCGGGTGGTAGGGCGGAATGGCTGCGGGCTCGATGCCGATCGGCGGCGGCAGGTGAGCGAAGTCCGCGGCCCCGGGTGGCGGCAAGTCGACGGCGGGAGTCACCGGCGGAAGGTCGAACGCTGGCGTCGCGGCGGGTGGAGGGAGGGTCGGGACGACAACCGAGCCGGTCGTCGGTGCCGGAGGTTCGACGAGCGGGGGCGGAGCGACGAAGGACGGTTCGACGAGCGGCGGTGGCGCGGGTTCCCCGAATGCTGCGGCGCCCCAGGCCGGCGGCTCGGCCGGTTCGGCAGGCGGGGGTTCTATGGGTGGGGGTTCTACGGGTGGGGGTTCGATGGGTGGGGGCTCTATGGGCGGCTCGACAGATGTCCCGAAACCCTCGGGCGGCGTCGGGCGCAGGAAGGTCGGGGGCGCCGGGAACAGCGCGGAGTCCGGGTACGGCGACGTCCCCGGAGAGAACGGGTCGCTTGCCGCCGGAGTGACGGGCGGGGGTGTCGGGGGCGGGGGTGTCGGGGGTG
>NZ_JANMSQ010000131.1:0-27727 GCF_031389465.1 Pseudolysinimonas sp. | reverse complement strand
CCGGTCGCCGCGACGAGCCACGCAGCCTGACCGAGCACCGCGAACGGCCCCGCTTCCACTCGGAGGCGGGGCCGTTCCGCGTTGGTCAGAACTCGGGCAGCGGGGCGAGGCGGGCGCGCGCAGCAATGAGCTCGACGGCGTGCGCATCGAGCCGACGGTCTTCGTCGCTGACCAGGTCGAGCGCCCGCGCCGGCAGTGCGCGCCCGTCGTCGCCGACGTCGACGAAGATGCTCATGCACTGGGTTGTCGCCGCGAGACCTCCCGGCTCGGTCAGCGGACCCGACCGCACGTGTACGGCAACGTGCATGCTGCGCGGGCCGGTGTGAATGAGTCGTGCGTCGACTTCGACGAGATGACCGATGCGAATCGGCCGGAAGAAGTGGATGCCACCCGAGTACACCGCGACTGCCCGCGCTGACGACCAGCTCGCCGCGCAGGCGAACGCCGTCTCCTCGATCCAGCGCATCACCGTGCCACCGTGGGCGTTGCCACCGAAGTTGGTCACGGCCGGTTGCGCGATGAACCGGAACGTCGTGCGCGGCGTGGTGCCGGCCTCCGTGTACTCCTGCGCGAGCATCGCGTCGCGGATCTCGCGCCGTGCCTCCAGCCGATCTTCGGCGTTCTCGTGCAGCAAACGATCCTCATCGGTGCGCGGTGACCACGACGGCACCGCACGCGGCCGCCCCTCGTTGTCGACCGCGACGAAGACGAGGATGCAGTGGGTCGCCCGCGTGTAGACCCGGGTCTGCACGTCCGCCGCCTCGATCTCGACGAGCACCTGCATGCTCGACCGACCGGTGTGGATGATGCGGGCGTGGGCCTGAATCAGGTCCCCGACGGCGATCGGTCGGGTGAAGTGCACGTTTCCGACGTATGCGGTGACGCAGTACCCCGCCGACCAGCCGACCGCGCACGCGTAGCCGGCTTGGTCGATCCACTCGAGCACGCTTCCCGCTGCGACGACCTCGCCGCCAAGATTCGCGTCCTGCGGCATCGCGAGGAAACGCAGGGTGATCAGGTCGTCCACTCCCCCAGGATGGCAGCTCTAGGCTCGACAGGTGCCTTCATCCGCCCTGTCGATCACCTCGGCCGTCCCTGACCCGGCCCTGCTCGACCTGCCGTGGGATCTGCCGCTCGAACTCTGGCCCGACGAGACGATCGCGGCACTGCCGAAAGGCATCTCACGCCACCTGGTGCGGTTCGTGCGCCTCGGCGAGCACGTGCTCGCGATCAAGGAGACCACCGAAGAGATGGCGCAGCGCGAGTACGACCTGCTGCGCACCCTCAACCGCCTCGACATGCCGTGCGTCGAACCGATCGCCGTCATCACCAACCGCTCGGCGGCCGACGGTGAGGTTCTCGCTCCCGTGCTGGTCACCCGGCACCTACGCTTCTCGCTCCCCTACCGGGCGATCTACTCGCAGTCGCTGCGCCCCGACACCGCGACTCGGCTCGTCGATGCCCTCGCGGTGCTGCTGGCCCGCCTGCACGTCGCCGGGTTCTTCTGGGGCGACGTGTCGCTGTCGAACACCCTGTTCCGTCGCGACGCGGGCGCGTTCGCCGCGTACCTCGTCGACGCCGAGACCGGCAAGCTGCACGACGGTGCGCTGAGCGACGGCCAGCGCGACCAGGATCTCGAGATCGGGCGCATCAACATCGCCGGTGAGCTGCTCGACCTGCAGGCGGGGGGCAAGCTCGACGAGGACGTCGACCCGGTCACGGTCGCCGATCACATCGTCGCGTCCTACCGCGAGCTCTGGACCGAGCTCACCGCCTCCGAGTCGTTCCCCGAGAGCGAGCGCTGGCGTATCGCCCGCCGGGTCGAACGCCTCAACGACCTCGGCTTCGACATCGAAGAGCTATCGATCAGTCGAGACGAGACGGGCGCGCGGGTGCGCATCCAGCCGAAGGTCGTGGATGCCGGCCACCACTCGCGCCGATTGCTGCGGCTCACCGGCCTCGACGCCGGCGAAAACCAGGCGCGCCGCCTGCTCAACGACCTCGACGCGTACCGGATGTCGGGCGACCGCACCACCCGAGACGAGGAGGCCGTCGCACACGAGTGGCTCGCGAAGGTGTTCGAGCCCGTCGTGCGCGCGATCCCGCGCGAGCTACGCGGCAAACTCGAGCCCGCAGAGGTCTTCCACCAGTTGCTCGAGCACCGCTGGTATCGCTCGCAGGACGAGAAGCGCAGCGTCCCCCTCGCCGAAGCGCTCACGTCCTACATCGACAACGTGCTGCGTCACCGCCGCGACGAGATGACCGTCGTCGGCCCACCGACGGGTGCGATCGGCACGATCACGGGTCCGAATCAGGTCGTCGAAGACTGGCGCGACAAGGTCTAGCCTCGACACGTCCCCTCGCTCGAGTTCGCTTCGGGAGTTCGCCCATGACCCGCACCGACCGACCGGCCGGCGCTCTCGGACGCATCGCCGAGGCCTCCGCCCGGCATCCGTTCCGCACCCTCACGGCATGGGTCGTCATCCTGGGCAGCGCGATCGCGCTCGCCATCGTCGGCGTCACCGGGGAAGACCTCTTCGACCGCCTCGGCAGCGACGGCGGGTCGTGGTCGAACGGCGAGAGCGCGGAGGCCGACCAGCTGCTCGATGGCACCGCGGCCGAGACGGTCACGCTGCTGGTGTACGGGGTCGACCCCGCCGACCCCGAGCTGGCCGGAATCGTCGCCGACCTCGGCGAGCGGGTCGAAGAGATCCCGGGCGCCGCGCTCGTGAACCCGCTGCTGTTGCCGCTGCTCCCGGACGGCAGCCGCGACCCCCGTGTCGCGGGTCTGTTCGCCGATGACGGCGACGGGGTGCTGCTCGTCGGCTCGGTGTCGACGACCGAGTATGTGGGCGACTTCGGGGCGACCCTCGACGAGGTCACCGCGGAACTCCGGTCGGCGGCGGCCGAGATCCGGGATGCGGTGCCGGGGTCGGTCGCAGAAGCCGGCAGCGCGGACCTGCTCGTGGAGTCGATCATCGAGACTTCGGAGAGCGATCTGCAACGCGGTGAGGCGGTCGCGCTTCCCATCGCGCTGCTCGTGATGCTCGTGGTGTTCGGTGGCTTCCTCGCGGCAGGCATCCCGCTCATCGGAGCCATCGTGTCGATCGTCGGCGGCCTCGGCGCGCTGTTTGGGTTCACCTACCTGCTGGACGTCAACACGACCGTTGTCAACGTGGTCACGGCCGTCGGGCTGGGGCTTTCGATCGACTACGGTCTGTTGATCGTCTCGAGGTTCCGCGAGGAGTACCGGCAGTCGGACGACGCCGGGCAGCGGACGCGTGACCATCGGATCGCCGCGATCGTGCGCACCGCCGGGAGCGCGGGACGGACCGTCGCCTACTCCGGCACCACGTTCGCGATCGCCGGGCTCGGGCTGCTGTTCTTCGAGCCCGCCATCGTCAAGGCGATCGGGCTGGGCGCGATCGCGGTGACGGTCATCTCGATCGCCTCCGCGCTCACCCTGGTTCCCGCTCTGCTCGAACTCGGTGGGGAACGCCTGGTGCGGCCGGGCGCACTCACCCGCATCCCGGGGATCGGGCGTCTGCTCCGACGGTTCGGCGACATCGCTCCCGACGAGGGGTTCTTCTCGAAGCTGACCCGGCGGCTTCAACGGCATCCCGCGATCGTCACCCTGGCCGCATTCGCGGTGCTCCTCATCCTCGCCGCCCCCGTGCTCTCGCTGCGGCTCGCGAACACCGCGGTCGACTCGACCCCCGCGTCGTCAGACCAGTACACGTTCGTCACGACCCTGAACGAGCAGTTCCCGCATGCCGCTGACCCTCGGGTTTCGCTCGTGACGCGATCCGAAGAGGATGCGCTCGCCTGGTCGCGCGACGTCGAACGGCTCGACGCCGTCGAGTCGGTCGGCGCGCCGGTTGCCGTCAACGACGTGTGGCAGACGCCGGTCGTCGTCGACGGCAAGTCCGGCGGCTCTGTCGTGCGCGAGATCCGAGCCGACGCGCCGGACTTCCCGCACTGGGTCACCGGCGCCGACGCCCGCACGGTCGACTTCTCGAACGCCCTCGGGAGCGGTATCCCGGCTGCGGTCGTGGTGATCGCGTTCGGCACCGTGCTGCTGCTGTTCCTGATGACCGGGTCGCTCGTCATCCCGCTCAAGGCACTGCTCGCGAGTGCGCTCTCGCTCGGTGCGTCGATCGGTCTGCTGGTGTGGGGTTTCCAAGACGGCGCATTCGCCGGACTGATGGGATTCGACCCGGCGACGGTCTACGGCGTCGACACCCTCGTGGTGCTCCTGACCTTCGTCTTCGGATTCGGCCTCGCGATGGACTACGAGATGTTCATCCTGTCGCGCATCACAGACCAGAAGAATGCCGGGGCTTCCGACTTGGAAGCGATCGCGCTCGGCCTTCAGCACTCCGGCCGCATCATCACCTCGGCGGCGCTCATCATCATCGTCGTGTTCGCCGGATTCGCGACGGGCGATCTGATGATCATCAAGCAGCTCGGGGTGGCGCTCGCCTTCGCGGTGCTCCTCGATGCGACACTCGTGCGCTGCATCCTCGTGCCGGCCTTCATGACCTGGCAGCGCCGCATCATGTGGTGGGCACCGAGGTGGATGAAGCGCCTGCACGCCCGCTTCGGACTGAGCGACTGACCCGCCAGCAGCCGGGCACCCCCGTTAACGGGCGTTGGCGCGCGCAATCTCGTCCTGGTACGGCGCGACAACGTCGCCCGAGATGCGGCAATCGAGCACCAGGAAGCGTCGGGCGCCGGGCAGCTCCGCAGCCCACGAAGCCAACCGGTCAAGGTCGGAAAGCTGTCGCACGACGACGCCTTCCGCGCCGACCCCTTCAGCGAGTGCGGCGAAGTCGACTTCGGGGATGAGCATCGGCTCGCGTGCCAGACCGGCGCGTCCGTAGACGTTCACCTCGGCGCTGTACGCCGCGTCATTCCAGATGACAGCCATCCCCCGGCCGGCAGCGACCCGCACGGCGCTCTCGAGGTCGGCGAGCGCCATCAGCCCCCCGCCGTCTCCGGTGGTCAACACGACCGTCGCCTCGGGCTTCGCCAGGGCTGCGCCGACGACCGAGGGCCAGCCGAGCCCGATCGACTGGAATGCGGTGCCGACCATGATCATCCGGTCGGGTGCGGAGACCGGCCAGTACATGTTCGCCCAGCCGATGAAATGCCCGCCGTCGGAAACCACCACGCGGTCATCCGGAACCAGCTGCCCGATCCGGTGCGCCACCGCGCGCGGGTCGAGGCGGCCATCCGCCGCCACCGCGTCTCCCGTATCGCGCGCCATCAACGCTGCGACGTCGATGCTCTCGCGCCAGCCACTCGGCGGCGCGGAACGTTCCCGCAGCCTGTCGACGATGGCGTGCGCGACGAGGCCCGCATCGCCTCGCACGTAGCCGGAGACATGGGGGTGCGTCGCCGAGGCCGCGACATCGACCTGAAAGACCTTGGTGCCGGGGGCGAAGAGCTCGCCGAAGCGCATCGTGAACTGATTCAGAGATGCCCCGAACACGACGGCAACATCCGCCCTCTTGACCAGGTCCATCGCGCCGTCCGCTCCGAACCCGCCCGCTACGCCGAGGTCGAACTCGCTGCGCCGAAAAATCCCGCGGGCGAGCGCGGTCGACGCCGTGACGGCTCCCGTCGCATCGGCGATCGCGCTCAGCACGTCGCCGGCACGGGCGAGCCAAGCGCCCCGGCCGGCGAGAAGGAACGGGCGACCTGCCTCGGCCAGGGCCACGCTCAGGTCGTCGATCGCGCCGCGAGCGAATGCTCCCGTCGGCGCCAGGGGCTCGGCCGCGTTCAGTGGCGGCAGCTGCGGGAAGGTGCCGGCATCACTCCCGCCGACGTCGTACGGGATCGCCAGCACCACGGGAACCGAGTACGCGCGGGCGTGCTCGATGGCGATCGCGGTCGTGGCGGCAGCGTCGGCTCTTCCCACCGTGTAGGTGCGGGCGCCGACCGCCGACGCGATCGCGATCTGGTCGACACCCCACGGCCGGGGGCCCGAGGTCGGCTCGTCACCCACCACCAGCACGAGTGGCACCCGGGCTTGCACGGCTTCCGCGAGCGCGGTCAGAGTGTTCGTGAATCCGGCTCCGTAGGTAGCCGTCGCGGCTGCGAGCCGTCCGGATGCCCGGAAGTAGGCATCCGCCGCCACCACTCCGCCGACCTCATGGCGCACCGCCGTGAACTCCGCTGTCGTCTCCCGGATGAGAGCGTCGAGAAAGTGGGCGTTTCCGTTGCCCATGACACCGAACACCTGCTCAACGTGTTCGGCGAGCGAACGCGCCACGTGGGCGGATACCGAGTGCATGGCTGTGTCGCGCTCGCCTAGGGTTGCCGCGCCCGCAGCTTCGAGATCTCGTAAAGCGTGACGCTGACGGCGATGCCGGCGTTGAGCGACTCGGTCGCCGAGTCGATCGGGATGCTGACGACGGCGTCGCAGGTTTCGGTGACCAGCCGCGACAAGCCTTTGCCTTCGCTGCCGACGACGATCACGACGGGTTCGCTCGCGAGCGCCAGGCCGGGCAGCGACACGTCGCCGCCACCGTCGAGACCGAGCACGAACACCCCGCGGCTCTTGAGGTCTTTGAGCGTCTGGGTCAGGTTCGACGCCATCGCGACCGGCACCCGCGCGGCGGCCCCCGCAGACGTCTTCCAGGCGGATGCCGTCATCCCGACACTGCGCCGTTGCGGAACGATCGCGCCCTGCCCGCCGAACGCGGCGATCGAGCGCACGATCGCGCCGAGGTTGCGGGGGTCGGTGATGCCGTCAAGCGCGACGAGCAGCGGCACCTGGCCGCGCTTCTCGATCGCGTCGACCAGCTCGAGCGGATGCGCGTACTCGTAGGCGGGCACCTTGAGCGCGATGCCCTGGTGCACAGAGTCGGGCCCCGACATACGATCGATTTCTTGCCTCATCACCTCGAGCACCGGGATGTGGCGCTTGCCGGCGAGCGAGATCGCTTCCTTCACGCGGTCATCCATCTCGAGCCGCGACGCGATGTAGAGGGTTGTCGCGGGGATCTTCGCGCGCAACGCCTCGACGACCGAGTTGCGACCGGTGACGACCTCGGCCTCGCCTTCCTTCTTCGGCGCGCGGCGCTGGGGTGCCGGGCGGCCGTCGGTCGACGGCTTGCCGTGCTTCGCGCGTGCGGCGTCGAGACGCTCCTGCGCGGCCTTCCGCTTGCCGGCGACGTGCCAGCTGCGGTCGGTGGCCTTCGGCGTCGGGCCCTTGCCTTCGAGCGCCTTTCGGCTGTGCCCGCCGGTTCCGACCTGGGGGCCCTTCTTGTTCTTGCGTGCGCCGGGGCGCCCGGGCTTAGCCATGCTCTGCTCGCCTCATCACAGGGTCCACCGTGTTCCGTCGGGGCCGTCTTCGAGGGTGATCCCCGCAGCGGCCAGCGTGTCGCGAACCGAGTCGGCCGCGACGAAGTTCTTGGATGCGCGGGCAGTTTCGCGCTGCCCGATCAGGTGTTCGACGAGCGACGCGAGCGTGGCATCCGCTCCCCCGGCGTCGTCGGACGCCCACGCCGGCGCCGCTGGGTCGAGCCCCAGCACGCCGAGCATCGAGACCACCTCGGCGCGGAGCCGCGCGGCGAGCGCGACATCCTTCGCGTCGAGGGCGGCGTTGCCTTGCCGCACCGCCTCATGCAGTACCGCGAGTGCCTGCGGCACCCCGAGGTCGTCGTCCATCGCGGTCGCGAACGCATTCGGCACCGGGAGCACGCCGGTCTGCTCGACCTCGGGCGTGGCTTCGACGGCCCGGGCAACCCGGTCGAGGAATCCCTCGATGCGCGTGAACGCCGCCTCCGCCTCAACCAGCGACCCCTCGTGGTAGTCGATCGTCGAACGGTAGTGAGCGCTTCCGAGGTAGTAACGCACGACGATCGGCCGGGCGAGGCTGAGGAACTCGGCGGCGTAGATCGAGTTGCCCAGCGACTTCGACATCTTCTGGCCGTCGACCACGACGAGCCCGTTGTGCACCCAGTGCGTCGCAAACGCATCCCCGGCCGCCGTCGACTGCGCGAGCTCGTTCTCGTGGTGGGGGAACCGCAGGTCGAGCCCACCTCCGTGGATGTCGAACGCGGGCCCGAGGTACCGGCGCGACATCGCGGAGCACTCGATGTGCCATCCCGGACGCCCCGGACCCCATGGCGAGTTCCACGACGCCGACGGGGGTTCCCCGGGCTTGGTGCCTTTCCAGAGGGCGAAGTCGCGGGGGTCGCGCTTGCCGCGCGTCGCGGCGTCACCCGAGGCCTCCATGTCGCCGGGCTTCTGGTTGGTGAGCGCTCCGTACGACGGCCAAGACGTGACGGAGAAGAACACGTCGCCCGTGCCGTCGTCGGCGACGTAGGCGTTGCCTGTGGCGATGAGGTCGACGATGAGTTCCTGCATGCCGGGAACGCTTGCGGTGGCTCGGGGTTCGTAGGTCGGGGCGAGGATGCCGAGGGCGTTGTAGCCGCCCGTGAACTCCAGCTCGACGCGGTACGCGACCGCCCACCAGGGGTCGCCCTCGCTCGCGTTGACGAGCACCTTGTCGTCGATGTCGGTGACATTGCGCACGAAGGTGACGTCGAGACCGCGGTAGGTGAACCAGCGCCGCCACAGGTCGTAGGCGAGGGCGCTGCGCAGGTGACCGATGTGCGGGCTCGACTGCACGGTCGGGCCGCAGACGTACATCCCGACCTTCCCCGCTTCGCGCGGAGTGAAGTCGACGAGAGCCCCCGCCTTCGAGTCGTACAGCCGGATGTTCACCGCCCAAGGTTACCCGTCGGCGGTCGGTAGCTTCCCGAGCCGAATATCGTGGGACGCGTGACCCCGCTCGAGTTCCGGATCGACGACCTGTCCGGCGAGCAGACCCGCGCGCTCGTCGCCCACCACCTCGTGGGGATGCACGCCTCGAGTCCCGCCGAGAGCGTCTTCGCCCTTGACGTCGAAGCGCTACGCGAACCCGCGGTCACGTTCTGGTCGGGCTGGCTCGGCGACGACCTCGTCGTGATCGGTGCTCTGAAGGTTCTCGACCGGACGTCGGGGGAACTGAAGTCGATGCGGGTCACCGACGCCCACCTCGGCACCGGCGCTGGCCGGGCGATCCTGCGCCACATCGTGGGCGAAGCCGCCGCACGTGGGATGAGCACCCTCTGGCTCGAGACGGGCAGCACCGACGATTTCTGGCCCGCCCGCCGTCTCTACTCGAGCGAAGGCTTCGTCGAGTGCGGCCCGTTTGCGGACTACCCGGAGAACCCGTTCTCGATCTTCATGACCCGCTCCCTGGAGCACTGAAGCGAAGGCCACTTCTGGCCTTCGCCGCGACGCCAGCACCGACGGCCGTCTCGGCCGTCGGGTCACTCAGACGGATGCCGTCAGCAACGCGGTCGCGATCGCCGCGACTCCCTCGCCCCGCCCGGTGAACCCGAGGCCGTCGGTCGTCGTCGCGCCGATCGTGACCGGTGCCCCGACGAGACTCGAGAGGTGGGCCTCCAGCTCGCTGCGACGTGACGCGATCTTCGGCCGCGTGGCGACGAGCTGCACCGCGACATTGACGACGGCGAATCCCGCGCCATCGACGAGAGCGAGCGTCTCACGCACGAACACGGCGCTCGCCGCGCCGGTGAACCGGGGATCGCTCGTGCCGAACCGACTACCGAGGTCGCCGAGGCCAGCGGCCGAGAGCAGGGCGTCGCAGATCGCGTGCAGCACGGCATCCCCGTCGCTGTGTCCCGCGAGTCCCGGCTCGCCGGACCAGTAGAGACCACCCAGCCAGAGCGGCGCCGCTTCGTCGTAGCCGTGGACGTCGACACCGGTGCCGACCCGCAGGCCGGCAGTCTGGGCGCCGAGCACGTTCTCGGCGCGACGCAGGTCCCACGGGGTGGTGATCTTGAATGCCCGGGCCTCGCCTTCGACGACAGTCACGCTGCCTCCGTTGGCCGCGAAGAGCGCGGCATCGTCGGTGTGTTCTTCGGTCGCGCTCGCGTAGGCCGCCTCGAGGGCGGCCCGCGGAAAGCCCTGCGGCGTCTGCACATGTACGAGGTCGCTGCGGTCGACCGTGTCGAGCACGACGGCCCCGACGCCAACCCGCTTGATGGTGTCGGTCACCGGCAGCGCGGGGATGACTCCGCCCGCCGTCGAGCGCACCGCACGCGCGACGCGGTCGAAGAGCGCCGGCGGAGTGAGGGCTCGGGCCGCGTCATGGACGAGAACGGTGTCGACCGCCGGCAGGAGGGCCGCGAGGCCGGCGGCGACGGAGGCCTGTCGGGTCCGGCCGCCCGCAACGACGGCGACAGAAGAGGATGCCGGTCCCGCGACCCGGTCGGCGATCGTGCGCGCGGCTTTCAGGTGCGACTCGGGCGCCACGACGACGACTTGCGCAGGCTCGACGGAGTCGAACACCCCGCGCAGGGCGCGCTCGAGGATCGGCATGCCACGTAGCGCCACGAACGCCTTCGGCTCGGCATCGCCCAGCCGCGCACCGCTTCCCGCGGCGACGACGACTATCCCGAGCGTCGGGGTCATGCCGGAGCGGCCGCTAAGAGGCGAGGACCTCGTCGAGAACCGTCGAGGCCTTCTCTTCGTCGGTCTTCTCGGCGAGCGCGAGTTCGGAGATCAGAATCTGGCGGGCTTACGCGAGCATCCGCTTTTCACCGGCCGACAGGCCGCGGTCCTGGTCGCGACGCCACAGGTCGCGCACGACCTCGGAGACCTTGATGACGTCACCGGAGGCGAGCTTCTCGAGGTTGGCCTTGTAGCGACGGCTCCAGTTGGTGGGCTCTTCAGTGAACGGGGCACGAAGCACCTCGAACACCCGGTCGAGCCCCTCTTTGCCGATGACGTCACGGACGCCGACGAGGTCGACGTTGTCGGCGGGGACCTCAATGGTCAGATCGCCCTGGGTGACGTTGAGCTTCAGGTACAGCTTCTCGACACCACGAATGGTGCGGTTCTTGACCTCGATGATCGTCGCGGCGCCATGGTGGGGATATACGACGGTTTCGCCGACCTCAAAGAGCATGGAGTTGTTCCTTCCGCAGACTGGCCAGTCTACCACGGCGAGCCGGGGGTAAGCCTGCCCTAACTCAGGCCCGGTCACCGGTCGCCGCTAGGCTGGGAAAGCACGTGAACAAATCGACCGGAAGGGTCGCAGTGAGAGTTCGTACCGGGGCCTTGATCGCCGCCGCCATCGCCCTCGTCGTGGGCCTGAGCGCCTGCAGCTTCGCCTTCCCCCAAACGCAGGAGCCGTACGACGCGAGTGACGGCGTGAGCGTGACCGTCGGTGACATCAAGGTGATCAACGCGATCGTCTTCACCGAAGACGGTGACGACGGCAACTTCTTCGCCGCGGCTGCAAACTCCGGTGACAGCGACGTCGACCTCACCCTGCAGTACCTGTCGGACGGCGAGAAGGTCAACGTCGAGATCGAGGTTCCCGCCGGCGAGACCGTGTTCTTCGGAGGCGAAGACGCCCAAGTCTTCCTGCCCGGCATTGACGCGGCCCCCGGGGCCTTGCTGTCGATCTACTTCCAGTACGGCGACCGCCCGGGCAAGAGAATCGACGTCCCCGTGCTCGACACCGCACTCGGCGAGTACGACGGCCTCCTGCCGAGCCCGACGCCCACGCCGACCCCGACGGTCACCGCGAATCCCACTCCGACGGAAACTCCCGCTCCGTAGCTCCCGCTACCCCTCGAAGCGGTAGCCGAGGCCGCGCACGGTGAGCAGCAGCTTGGGCTCCGACGGCTCGTCTTCGATCTTCGAGCGGATGCGCTTGATGTGCACGTCGAGCGTCTTCGTGTCGCCGAAGTAGTCGGAGCCCCAGACGCGGTCGATGAGCTGCCCGCGGGTGAGTACCCGCCCGGCGTTGCGCATGAGCAACTCGAGCAGTTCGAACTCCTTCAGCGGCATCGCCACCTCGTTGCCGCTCACCGAGACCGAGTGGCGCTCGGTATCCATGCGCACGGTGCCGGCCTCGACGACTCCATGGTCGTCGGCGGCGGACTCGGTGTGGCGGCGCAGCACGGCCCGGATACGGGCGAGTAATTCTCGCGACGAGTAGGGCTTCGTCATGTAGTCGTCGGCGCCGAGTTCCAGGCCGACGACGATATCCACTTCGCTGTCTTTCGCGGTGAGCATGATGATCGGCACCGCCGACCGGGTGCGCAGTTCGCGGCACACCTCGGTGCCCGAAAGCCCCGGAAGCATGAGGTCGAGCAGCACCAGGTCAGCCCCAGCTCGGTCGAACGCGGCGAGAGCGACCCGACCATCGTCGGCGATCTCGGTGTCGTAGCCCTCCTTCCGCAACAGGAACGAGAGCGGCTCCGAGAGGGAGGGCTCGTCTTCGACGATGAGGATGCGTGTCACGGGGCGGCTCCGAGTTTCAGGTTGGCGGCAGCCGGCGTACTGGCGGCCTCGGGAAGACGAATGGTGAAGGTTGAACCGCTGCCCGCGTGCGACCACACGCGCACATCGCCACCGTGGTTCTGCACGACGTGTTTGACGATCGCCAGACCGAGGCCGGTACCGCCGGTGTTTCGACTGCGAGCCGAGTCGACTCGGAAGAAGCGCTCGAACACACGCTCCCGCTCTGCCTCCGGAATCCCGACGCCCTGATCGGTCACAGCGATCTCGACGGCTCCGTCGGCGTGGGTCACTCCGATCCCGACGCGTGAGTTGTCGGGCGAGTACTGGATCGCGTTGGCGACCAGGTTGTGCACGGCGGTGACGAGCATGCCGACGTCGCCGAACACCTCGGAACCGGCGTCGCCGCCCGAAACGAGGGAGATGCCGTGCTTGTCGGCGGCGACACGGTTGCGGTCGACAGCCTGCGCCACGACAGTGTCGACATCAACGACCGCAGCCTCCTGCAACACGTCGGAGGCCTGGAGGCGGCTCAGTTCGATGATCTCGTGCGTTGTGCGGGCAAGCCGCTCCGCTTCGATCGAGAGGCGCTTCGCGAAACGCTTCACCTCATCCGGCTCTTTCGCTGCGGATTCGAGCGCCTCGGCGAGCAGGCTGACCGCCCCGATCGGGGTCTTCAACTCGTGACTCACGTTCGCCACGAAGTCGCGACGCACCTCGTCGAGTCGGTAGGACTCGGTGCGGTCTTCGGCGAGGACCAGCACGAACCGGGTGCCGAGGCGTGCGACGCGCACGAAGACGTAGATGGATGCCTCGCCGAACGGTCCGCGCGAGAGGTGCAGTTCTCGTCCGATCGGCTCACCGTCGCGGCGCACTTGGTCGACGAGCGCCACGAGTTCGGGATGCATGAGCGCCTGGTTCCAGACCAGGCCGAACGCGAGGGCACCCGTCGAGGCCTTGAGCACGTTGTTCGAGGCGTCGAGCACTATGCCTGCGGACTCGAGCGAGTCGATGACCTCATCCGCACCCTCGGGAACCGTCGGCGTGATCACGGCGACAGCTCGCTGCCCGCGGCGGTGCGCCGCAACGATCGCGGCAGCCGAGCCGGCCCCGAGCAGGAATCCGAACGCGATCGCGACCGGCACGAGCCAGGCCTGGTCCATGCGACTAGATTAGGGCGCACTGGGAACCTGGCAGCGGTCGGATCCCCGGTGATCCGGGCTCCGGCCGGAGAAAGTTCAGGCGTCCGACACCGGACGTTAACCTGATGCGGGCACCGTGGCCTGCGTTGGGGCTGTTTCACCCTGCCCGCAAAACGAGAGGACGTGCACGATGCGCGAGGTGTTCCAGCAGGAGCTGCGAGAGGTGCAGGATCGGCTGGTCGAGATCGCGTCCCTCGTGGCCGAGTCGATCGACAAGGCGACTCAGGCCTTCAACGAATCGAACGTCACCCTCGCCGAGACCGTCATCGCCGAAGACGACCGGATCGACGCGGCGTGCTACGAGCTCGATGAGCTCGCCATCCAAATCCTGGCTCGGCAGCAGCCCGTTGCGCGTGACCTCCGCATCGTCGTGAGCGCCCTGCGCATCAGCGCTTCTCTCGAGCGCATGGGCGACATGTCGACCCACATCTCCCAGCTCGCGCGCTACCGCTTCCCCGAGAAGGCCGTTCCGAAGAAACTCCGCCCGACGTTTGTCGAGATGGGCCGGCTCGATGTCGAAATCGCTCGGATGCTGACCGAGCTGTTGCGCACGCAGGACACCGCGATCGCCGAGGCGATCCGCAACGAAGACGACAAGGTCGACGCGCTCCACCTCGCGGTCTTCGACATGATGCTCGGTGAGAGCTGGAAGGGCGAAGCGGTCGACACCGTCGACGCGACCCTCGCCTCCCGCTACCACGAACGCTTCGCCGATCACGCCGTCTCGATCGCCAAGAAGGTGCAGTATCTCGCGACGGGCGACTGGATCCCCACCGACAGCTAGGGCTGTGGCGTGTCGGCCTCATCCCGTGGGTGGGCGCCCGCTTCGACGCCGCGGAGTAGTTCGGGCTACTTCTACTTCTTGCCCTGTGCCGCGACCGCGGCAGCCCCCGCAGCGGCCGCTTCGGGGTCGAGGTACCGCGAGGGCGCGGTCGGGCGGAAGGCGTCATTCAGCTCGTAGACGAGCGGAATGCCGGTCGGGATGTTGAGTTCCGCGATCTCGTCGTCAGGGATGTCGTCAAGGTGCTTCACCAGTGCGCGCAGCGAGTTGCCGTGCGCGGTGACCAGCACGGTCTTCCCGGCCGCGAGATCCTTCGTGATGTCGGACTCCCAGTAGGGCAGCATCCGGTCGATCACCAGTTTCAGGCTCTCGGTGCGCGGGAAGTCGGCATCCGGGATGTCGGCGTACCGCTCGTCGCCGAACTGCGACCATTCGGCGTCATCGGCCAACGGGGGCGGCGGCACGTCGAACGAACGGCGCCAGGTCATGAACTGCTCCTCGCCGTACGTCGCGAGGGTCTCGGCCTTGTCGAGCCCCTGCAGCGACCCGTAGTGACGCTCGTTGAGGCGCCACGTGCGCTTCACCGGGATCCACAGCCGGTCGGCCACTTCGAGCGCGAGGTTCGCGGTCTGGATCGCCCGGGTGAGCACGCTCGTGTACTGGATCTCGGGAGCGAGGCCCGACTCGGCGAGCAGTTCGCCCGCTCGCTTGGCTTCGGCGACGCCCTGCTCGGACAGCCGCACGTCGACCCACCCGGTGAACAGGTTCTTCTGGTTCCAGTCGGAGTTGCCGTGGCGGAGCAGGATGAGCGTCGACATGCCCTCCAGCCTACGAGAATGGCCGCATGGCTCGTCCCGTCGGTCGTATCACGCGCGGCACGACGAACGTCAACCGCCTGCGCCGGGTCGACCGGTGGATCGCCGCGCAGCCCGTCATCCGCAGCGCCGACGACCCGCTCGTCGTCGATCTCGGCTACGGGGCGAGCGCGACGACGACGCTCGAGTTGCGCGACCGCCTCGCCGCCGCACGGCCCGACGTCGTGGTCGTCGGCATCGAGATCGACCCCGCGCGGGTGCGGCTCGCGTCCGCCGCCACCCGGGACGGCGTCGAGTTCCGCCTCGGCGGCTTCGAGGTGCCGTTGCCCGGCGGTCGACAGCCCGCGGTCATCCGGGCGCTCAACGTGCTGCGGCAGTACGACGAGCGCGAGGTCGCCGACGCCTGGGCGACGATGTGCACCCGGCTGCAACCCGACGGGCTTCTCGTCGAGGGCACCTGCGACGAAATCGGCCGAGTCGCGTCCTGGGTCGGCCTCACACCGGAGGGTCCGCGCACGTTCACGATCTCGCTGCGGCTTGCCGACCTCGACGTGCCGTCGGTCGTCGCCGAACGGTTGCCGAAGGCGCTCATCCACCGCAACGTCACGGGCGAGCGCATCCACGAGCTGCTTCTCACCCTCGACCGGCTGTGGGCGATGCACGCGCCGCTCGGTGTCTACGGGCCGCGGCAACGCTGGATCGCGGTGGTCGCGTCCCTGCGTGAGGCGGGCTGGCCGGTGCGCGGCACCCGGGCGCGCTGGCGCCTCGGCGAGCTGACGCTCGACTGGGCTGCCGTCGTGCCTCGCTAGATCGACGCGCTAGATCGGGGGCAGCAGGTCGCGGGCCTCGTCATGCGGCATCCCGGTGCCGACGAGCAGGTCGACGACGAGGGGACGCAGCAAGAGCAGCACGGAGGCGTCGGCGAGACCGGCATCGGGCATGAGCGTCACCGGGTCGAGCCGCCGCGCGAGATCGGTGAGCACCGAGCGGGCGGCGCCCGCAGCCTGTGGCTCCTGCAGCTCCTCGCCGAGCATCCGCACGCCGGTGGCGACGGTCGTGAGGGCGTCGGCGAGGCCGGGGCGCGGGATGCCGTCGCGCCCCAGGTAGAGGCAGCGACGGGCGATCATGCGCAGATGCCGCGTCGCGAAGTCGACCGCGTCGACCGCTCGCGAGTTGCGACGGAGTTCGGGCAGTCGTCCGCGCAGGAATGGGGAGATGCGCGCGACGGCGATCGCCGTGTCGAGCGACTGCTTCCACGCCTCGAACAACGGTGCGGCGCGGCGCAGGCGGGAGAGCGCGAGTTCGCCTGCCGCCTCATCGGCGTCGCGCAACGAACGGGCGATCGACTCCGTCGACTCGGTCAGCACGGCGAAGATCGCCTGCCGGTCGCGCGCCGCCGTGCGGCCAGGGTCGCGCGGGATCAGGGCGGTCACCAGCAGGGCGACGACGCCCGCGATGATGGCGTCGACGGTGCGGCCGAACAACCCCTGCCCCGCAGGCAGCAACATGACAATCGCCGAGGGAATCGCGGACGCAACGGCGAACTGCGGGTTCGGCGAGATGAAGCGTCCCACGACGAAGACCACGAGCAGGACGATCGCGAGCTGCCAGACCCCGCTGCCGACCAGAAGCGCAATCGACTCGCTCACCGCGACGCCGAGCACAATACCGAGCAGACTCTCGGCGACCCGCCGCGGCCGCGCGTCTCGGGTGAGGCCGAGCGAGGTGATCGTCACGGTCACGGCCAGCAGCGGGTACGGGTGGCCGAGCAGCCATCGGGTGATCGAGTAGGCGATCACGACCGCGACGATGATCTGGATGATCGCGGGCAACGACCCGACGACCCGGTCGCCCCCCTCGCGGATGCGCGCACGCACCGCAATCCGGCGCTCGAGTCGGCGGAGGGCGCCGTCGTCGGGTGTGGTCATTCGTTCCGCCGCACCGCTCCGAGCCGCGGAAGCCGGGGCACGTCGGCTTCCGCACCGGCGTCGGTCGGCACGATGACCTCCTGGGTGGCAGCCACGACCCCTTCAGCCCCCGCGACCGCGAGCGTCGCAGAAGGATCGGTCGCCCGCCGGACCACGGCGAGCGCGATCGGCCCGAGCTCGAAGTGGGTGGCGGCGGCAGTGACCCGGCCGACGATGTTCTCCCCCGCGCGCACGTCGTCGCCCGCCGCAACCGCGACGTTGTCCGACCCGTCGAGGTGCAGCATCACGAGCCGCCGCGGTGGGTGGCCGAGGTTGTGTACCTTCGCGACCGTTTCCTGCCCGCGGTAACAGCCTTTCGCGAGGTGAACGGCCGAGCGGATCCAGTCGAACTCGTGCGGGATCGCGGTGGCGTCGAGTTCGGTCGCCGCCCGTGGACGCCAGGCGGCGATGCGCAGCGCCTCAAGCGCGAGGATGCCGGCAGCAGGCTGGTCGGCGAGTGCGACGAGGTCGGCGCGCGGCACAATCGTCTCGGAGTACGTCCACGCAGCCCCGGGATGCTCCTTTGCCGTCGCATATTGGTGGCCGCCGGCAACTACCGCGGCCCACGGATCACGCCAAGTCGCGACTCCAGCGATCGGCGCCCCGAGGGTGCCGATCGCTGCGAACTCGGCAGACCGGTCGGCTACCTCGACCCGCAGCATGAACCGCATCCGATCGAGGAAGGTCCCCAGCCCGGCACCGGTGCCGGCATCCATCAGCAGCCAGGAGGTCTCACCGTCATCGACGATTCGCACGGCGAACTCGATGCGGCCGCTCGGATCGAGCAACAGCGCTTCGGCCGATTCCCCGGGTTCGAGGCGGGCGAGGCTCTGCGACAGCAGGGAGTCGAGCCAGCTGAGCCGGTCGGGACCGGTAACGGTGACGACATCCCGGTCGGAAAGGTCGACAATGGCGCGCCCCGCGGCGAGCTCCCGCTGCTCGGCGAGCAGCGAGCCGTAGTGCTGCGGCGGGTCGCCGACGGCCCCCTCCCGGGCGGCGAAGGGGCTACTCAACTCTCGCCAACCGTCCGGATGCGTGCGTGCGGAGGTCTTGTCCGAGGGCGGCGATATCCCACGCCCACAGCAGGTGGTCGTCGACGAGTCCGTAGAGCCGGGTCGCGGCGGCATACTCCTTCGCGGTCGACGAGCGCACGACGGCATCGGTGCCGAGATCGATTCGCGGTCCATCGACGGTGCCGAGGTAGAGCTCGCTCACGCCCCCGGGCTGCAGGATCGTCACCTCAAGGTCGAAAGATCCCGCCGCGTTACGCAGCGTCTCGACCGCTTCGGCCGTCGTGAACACCGGATCGCCAACCCCGGGGAGCATTCCGGGGCCGGGATCGGCGACCCCGAGCGGACGGCTGAGCCGCCAATAGCCGATCTCCGAGAACAGGGTGCGGTGCGGATCGGAATCGCCACCGAGCAGCCACGTCGAGCAGGCGTACTGCACGTGGGCACCGCCGTCCTGGGTGAACGCGACCCGCTGGCCGAACTCGTGCTCCCGCACATCGTCGCCGACCTGGTAGGCGATGACGCCGGTACCTTCCCAGACGCCGAGCAGCCATGACAGCGGCACGATCTCCGCCGGCAGGGAAGCGTCGATGTCGAACATCGTTGGCTTCCCCCTGCTCTAGCGCTGGCCGCGGAAGAGGTTGTAGAGCACGACGAGCGAAACGAAACCGATCGCCAGCACTGCGAGCCCGAGGAGCCCGATGAAGAAGAGTTCCAGGGCGAGCATCATGCGACAAGCCTATCGAGCGACGCCGGGTAAAGCAGGATGAGCACGACCGTCGCGACCGCGAGGATGACCAGCACTCCGCCAACGCTCGCGATGATGCGGTTGACGAGGCCTTCTTTGCGCTGAAGCGAGAGTTGGATCACGAAGGTCAGCAGTACTGCGGCGGCCGCGACGACGGGGATCCAGGTGAGAAATTGCGCCCCCGCGAAGACCCCGACGACGACTGCGCCGCCCAGTGCGGCGACCCACACTGGGGGGACGCTGCGAGAGTGGGCGGACACGAGTCAATCGTAGGTGTCCGTACACTGTCGGGTAGGCGTTTTGGAGGACTCCCGCGTGGCCCAGTTACTCATCTTGACCTCAGCGGTCGACGGTGAGGTTCTGCCCGCCCTCGGACTGCTCTCTCACCGCACCCGGTCGATTCCTGCCGAGCCCGCCTCGCTCATCAACGCGCCGACCGCCGACCTCATCTTCGTCGACGCGCGGCAAGACCTGGCGAGCGCGAAGTCGCTGTGCAAGATCCTCAACACGACCGGCGTCACGGTACCGCTCGTGCTCGTGCTCACCGAGGGTGGGCTGACCGCGGTTTCCGCCGACTGGGGCGTCGACGACGTCATCCTGGAATCTGCCGGACCCGCCGAGGTGGATGCCCGCGTTCGGCTGGTCATCGGCCGTCTCGCGATGGAGAAGACCGGATCCAAGATCCAAGCGTCGGGTGTCGTCATCGACGAGGCGTCCTACTCGGCGAAGGTGCACGGCCGCCCGCTCGACCTCACCTTCAAAGAATTCGAGCTGCTGCGCTTCTTCGCGACCCACCCGTCTCGCGTCTTCACGCGCGAGCAGCTGCTCAGTGAGGTGTGGGGTTACGACTACTTCGGGGGCACCCGCACGGTTGACGTGCACGTGCGGCGCCTGCGCGCGAAGCTCGGCGACCTCGAGTCGCTCATCGGTACCGTTCGCAACGTCGGCTACCGGTTCAACGTCTACGAAGACGAAGACCGGCTCGCCCCCGTCTCCTGAACGGCCCAGTCCGGAGGACGGCTTCTTACGCCTTCCGTTTTCAGGAATTGGTGGGGCGGATGTTGGGGAAGTGGCTGGTGAGACCACTCCACTCGACTTCTCCCCCACCGGCATCACTTCTTCCTGAAAACGGAAAGTGGATCACGCGGGATCTTAGGGATTCTCGGCAGCGTGACGGGCGTTCATCCGGCGTTCACGCGGACACTGGAATGATGGGCGGATGGAGGACAGCCCCCTCGGCGACGCCACGCTCGCCGCTGATCTGCTCGACGACTACGACGACGAGCCGGTCTTCATCGACGACAGTGAACTGCCCGGCGACCGCTTTCTCGACCGCGAGCTCTCGTGGCTCGCGTTCAACCTGCGCGTGCTCGAACTCGCCGAAGATGACGCGATGCCACTCCTCGAGCGGGCGAACTTCCTGGCGATCTTCGCGAGCAACCTCGACGAGTTCTTCATGGTGCGCGTCGCGGGGCTCAAGCGCCGCATCGCGACGGGGATCGCGGTGCCGACGAACACCGGGCGCGCCCCCCTCGACGTGCTCGCCGACATCGGGCGGCGAGCCCACGAACTGCAGGAGCGCCACGCGCGCGCTTTCCAAACACTCAAGCCCGCTCTTGACGAGGCCGGCATCCATGTCGAGCACTGGAGCGACCTCGACGAACGCGATCGGGTCACGCTCGACGAGACCTTCTCGGCGCAGATCTTCCCGGTGCTCATGCCGCTCGCCGTCGACCCGGCCCACCCGTTCCCGTACATCTCGGGCCTTTCGCTGAACCTCTCAATCCGGGTGCGCAACCCGAAGACGGGCAAGGAGGAATTCGCGCGCCTCAAAGTGCCGACGAACCTGCCGCGGTTCGTGAAGCTGCCCGATGACGGCACAGGCGTGCTGCGTTTCATCCCGCTTGAGGACCTCATCTCCAACCACCTCGAGGAGCTGTTCCCCGGCATGGAGGTGCTCGAGCACCACGAGTTCCGGGTGACCCGCAACGAAGACGTCGAAGTCGAGGAAGACGACGCCGAAAATCTCATCAACGCCCTGGAAAAGGAGCTGCAGCGGCGCCGGTTCGGCCCGCCGATTCGCCTCGAGATCACCGACGACATGGATGACGTCACGCTCGGGTTGCTGATGTCGGAGCTGCAGATCACCGAGCAGGAGGTATACCGACTGCCGGCGCCGCTCGACCTCTCCGGGCTCTTCGAGGTGACCCGCATCGACAAGCCGGCGCTCAAGTACCCGCGGCATGTGCCGACCACGAGCGTCAATCTGCTGCCGACCGAACCGAACGAACGACCGGATGTCTTTGCCTCGATCGCGCGCGGCGACATCCTGTTGCACCATCCCTACGAGTCGTTCGCGACGAGCGTGCAGGCGTTCATCGAGCAGGCCGCTCTCGACCCGCACGTACTCGCGATCAAGCAGACGCTCTACCGCACCTCGGGTGACAGCCCGATCGTCGAAGCCCTCATCGACGCCGCCGAAGCCGGCAAGGCGGTGCTCGCGCTCGTCGAGATCAAGGCGCGCTTCGACGAGCAAGCGAACATCGGCTGGGCGCGCAAGCTCGAGAAGGCCGGTGTTCACGTCGTCTACGGGCTGGTGGGGCTGAAGACCCACAGCAAGCTCGCGCTGGTGATCCGCCAGGAGGGCGGTCGCCTGCGGCACTACAGCCACATCGGCACCGGCAACTACAACCCGAAGACGAGCCGCATCTACGAAGACCTCGGGCTGCTGACCGCCGACGACACCGTCGGCAAGGACCTCACCCGGCTGTTCAACGAACTCTCGGGCTACGCGATCGAGAAGAAGTTCAAACGCCTCCTGGTCGCCCCGCGCTACCTGCGTAAAGGGTTGCTCAAGCACATCGCGCAGGAGACCGACAACGCCCACGCGGGCAAGCCCAGCGGCATCCGGATCAAGGCCAACTCGATGGTCGACGAAGCCGTGATCGACGGGCTCTACCGCGCGAGCCAGGCGGGCGTTCCCGTCGACATCTGGGTGCGCGGGATCTGCTCGCTCACTCCGGGCGTCGAAGGACTCAGTGAGAACATCCGGGTACGAAGCATCCTCGGTCGCTACCTCGAACACTCGCGCATCTTCCGCTTCGAGAACGACGGCGACCCGCAGGTCTTCATCGGAAGCGCCGACATGATGCATCGCAACCTCGACCGCCGCGTAGAAGCCCTCCTCCGACTCACCCGGCCCGAACACCTCGACGAGCTGCAACAGCTCTTCGACCACGCCATGTCCGACGACACGTCAGCGTGGTGGCTCGGCTCCGACGGGGTGTGGCAACGCCACGATCGGGATGACGCGGGCGAGCCGCTCGTCGACCTCCAGAATGAACTCATGAGGCAGATCGGGGCGCGCAAGCGCGGAGCCAGCCGGTGACCGACCCCGTGCTGGCCGCGGGAGCGGTGTGCTGGAAGGTGACGCTGAAGGGGAAGCTGCGCATCCTCGTCGTGCATCGCACCCAGCACAAAGACACGTCGCTGCCGAAAGGGAAGCTCGACCCGGGTGAAACGCTGCCCGAGACAGCGGTTCGCGAGATCGCCGAGGAGACCGGCCTCGTCGTCGGCCTCGGCGCCCCGCTCGGCGTCGTCGAGTACGTGATGCCGAACGGTCGGGACAAGAAGGTCTACTACTGGGCGGCCGAGGTCGAGCCGCTCGCGATCGCGAATTCGACGTTCGCGTCGAATGACGAGATCGAAGAACTCACGTGGATGAGCGTTCCGAAGGCGCGCAAACGGCTCAGCTACCCGCATGACATCGACATCGTCGAGCGCTTCGCCGAGCTGTACGCCCAGGGCCGCGCCCGCACGTTCGCGATCATCGCACTGCGGCACGGTAAGGCGACACCCCCCGCCGAATGGGCGGGGCCCGATGCGACCCGACCTCTCCTGCCGCGCGGTGAGATCCAGTCGCTCAGCGTCGCACCCGGCATCGCGGCCTTCCGCCCGGCGAAACTCATCTCGTCGACAGCGGTGCGCTGCACGACAACGATCAACCCCACCGCGCGGCTCACCGGACTGCCGGTCGCTCAGACCGACAAGATCAGCCAGGATGCCTACTCAGGTCGCGATGAGGCCGTGACGGATGTCGTTGCGAAACGCCTCGAGAAGCGGGTGACGGCGGTGCTCTGCAGTCACGGCCCGGTGTTGCCGCAGATCATCGAGGCAGTCACCCGGGCGACCGGAACGCCTGACAGCGCCCGACTGCAACGCGCGGCCGCGCTGTCGACGGGCGAGTACGCGGTGCTCCATGTGCCCGTCGATCGCCCGGAAAGCGGGCTGGTCGCCGTCGAGATCCACGGCCCCGCCGTCTGACTCCTGGTTCGTGCCGACAGGGATGACACAGTTGCCGTTCTCCGGTCGTTTACCTCCCGTTCACCAAGCGACCGAAGGGTGGTCACCGACGGTTCCTACCTTCAGGGTCGGGCCCACCTGGGCTCTTGTCCCACAATCCATTCCGAAAGGAACACAGTGAACATCACGCGCTCTGGCGGCATCGCCGCCATCGCCCTGGTCGGGGCCATCGCCCTGGCTTCGTGCGCCGCGAACGAAGGCGGCGAGACCGAGGCTCCCAGCGACCTCAGCGGCACCCTGGTCGGCGCCGGCTCGTCGGCCGTCGGCGCGGCCCAGGAGACCTGGATCGCCGAATTCCAGACCGCCAATCCCGACGTCACGATCACCTACGACCCGGCTGGCTCGGGCGCAGGCCGCGAGACCTTCCTCGCCGGTGGCAGCGACTTCGCTGGCACCGACCGTGCGTTCAAGGACGAAGAGATCGCCGCTGGCGGCTTCGCGTCCTGCGCCGCGGACTCGGGTATCGTGCAGCTTCCGCTGTACATCTCGCCGATCGCCGTGATCTTCAACCTCGAGGGCGTCGACACGCTCAACCTCGACGCCGACACGATCGCGGGCATCTTCGCCGGAACGATCACGTCGTGGGATGCGCCGGAGATCGCCGACCAGAACGCGGATGTCGAACTCCCGGCCCTCGCGATCACCCCGGTCCACCGTTCGGACGACTCGGGCACCACCGAGAACTTCACGGACTACCTCGCACAGGCCGCTCCGGAGGTCTGGACCTACGAGGCCGACGGCGTGTGGCCGCTCCCGTCGGGTGAGGCAGCTCAGGGCACGTCGGGCGTCGTCGATGCCGTGACCAACGGCACCGGCACGATCGGCTACGCCGACGCGTCGCGTGCCGGTGACCTCGGAACCGTCGCCGTGCTGATCGGCGAGGACTACGTCCCGTACTCGGCTGAGGCTGCCGCTGCGGTCGTGGACGCGTCGCCGTTCGTCGAAGGCCGCGAGGACTTCGACCTGTCGATCGAGCTCGACCGAACGCCCGACAGCGAGGCTTACCCGGTCGTCCTGGTCGCGTACCTCGTCGGCTGCGAGACGTATCTCGACGCCGCTCAGGCTGAGCTGGTGAAGGCGTACTTCACCTACATGGCCAGCGCCGAGGGCCAGGCTGCGGCCAACGAGGGTGCCGGTTCGGCGCCGATCTCGGACGCGCTCTTCGAGCGTGTGACCGCTGCGATCGAGGTCATCGGCTAGTCATCTCCACCCTGACGGGCTGCGTCGCGTGCGCCTCTGGCGCTGAGTGACGCAGCCCGTCAGACTTGGGGCCGACGGCCCTACGCTCCAGCCTCCTCATGAGAACGGTCACCCACTCCCCATGACGAAAGTCCCCACGATCCGGGCCAAGCAGCGCCCCGGCGACCGGGTCTTCTCCGCGAGCACGATGATCGCCGGAATCGTGATCCTCGTCGCGCTCGCGGCCGTCGCGGTCTTCCTGCTCGCCGAGAGCGTGCCCGCCGTCGTCTCCGGTCCCGGCGCGCTCCGCCCCGATGCCGACAACTTCTGGGTCTACGTCGCGCCGCTCGCCTTCGGCACCCTCTGGGCCGCTCTGATCGCGCTCGTCATCGCGTTCCCGATCTCGATCGGCATCGCCCTCTTCATCTCGCACTACGCGCCGCGGCGAATCGCTCAGGGCTTGGGCTACATCATCGATCTGCTCGCCGCCGTCCCCTCCGTCGTCTTCGGGCTCTGGGGGATCAAGGTCCTGGCGCCGATCGTGACACCCTTCTACCAAGACCTCACCACGAACCTCGGCTGGATCCCGCTGTTCACGCCGCCGGCGTCGGGAACCGGCCGCACGATTTTGACCGTCGGCATCGTGCTCGCGGTCATGATCATCCCGATCATCACCGCCATCTCCCGCGAGATCTTCCTGCAGACCCCCGTGCTGCACGAGGAGGCGGCCCTCGCCCTCGGTGCGACGCGCTGGGAGATGATCCGCATCGCGGTGCTGCCGTTCGCCCGGCCCGGCATCATCTCGGCCGCGATGCTCGGACTCGGCCGTGCGCTCGGCGAGACGATGGTGGTCGCGATGGTGCTTTCGCCCGCGGTGCTCATTTCGTTCGTCCTCACCGGCTCGAGCAACTCATCGACGATCGCCGGGAACATCGCCCTCAACTTTCCCGATTCGTCGGGCGTCGAGGTGAACGCACTGATCGCGAGCGGCCTCGTACTGTTCGTGATCACCCTCGTGATCAACTCGATCGCCCGCATCATCGTCAATCGCCGCAAGGCGTTCTCGGGAGCGAACTGATGGCAACGACTACGGCCGCCGGCATCGCGAACTCGCTCACCACCGGACGCCTGCCCCGCTGGACCCCGTGGGCACTGCTCGCGGGCAGCTGGATCGTGGCGGGCCTCATCGTCGCGCTCGTGCAGGCCGCAGGCGAACCGGGCGACTACAACATCGTCGGAGCGATCTTTTTCGGCACCATCCTTTTCGACCTCGCGATCGTCGTACTGTCGGCACTCATCGAAGGATCCCGCCAGGCGCGCGACCGGCTCGTCACGTCGCTCGTCGTGACTGCCTTCGTCATCGCGCTGCTCCCGCTGGTCTCGCTGCTTTTCACCGTTGTGCTCAACGGGCTCCCGCGGTTCGACATCCAGTTCTTCAGCAGCTCGATGCGCAACGTCGTCGGCGAAGGCGGCGGCGCGCTCCACGCCATCACCGGCACTCTGCTGATCACCGGTATGGCCGCACTGATCTCGATCCCGGTCGGCCTGCTCACTGCGATCTATCTCGTCGAGTACGGACGCGGGCGGCTCGCCGCCGCGATCACCTTCTTCGTCGACGTAATGACCGGCATCCCGTCGATCGTCGCCGGTCTGTTCGCCTACGCGCTCTTCTCGCTCCTGTTCAGCGACCCCGGCATCCGCTTCGGTTTCGGGGGCTCCGTCGCCCTCTCGCTACTGATGATCCCGGTCGTCGTGCGCTCGAGCGAAGAGATGCTGAAGATCGTGCCGAACGAGCTGCGCGAGGCGTCCTACGCGCTCGGCGTGCCCAAGTGGCTGACGATCGTCAAGGTCGTCATCCCCACCGCGATCGCCGGCATCGCGACCGGCGTCACGCTCTCGATCTCCCGGGTGATCGGTGAGACGGCGCCACTGCTGATCATCTGCGGGTTCACCACGAGCATGAACTACAACCTGTTCGCCGACCGGATGATGACCCTGCCGGTGTTCGTCTACAACCAGTACGCCAACCCCGGAACCGACGTGCAGGTCTACCTCGACCGCGCCTGGACCGGGGCATTCACGCTCATCCTCATCGTGATGGCCCTCAACCTGATCGCGCGGCTCGTCGCGAAGATCTTCTCGCCCAAGCTCGGTCGCTAGATCTCGACCCGAAGAATCAAGGAGACCCGTGTCCAAGCGCATCGAAATCCGCGACCTCAATGTGTACTACGGCAAGTTCAAGGCCGTTGAGGATGTCGGCCTGACGATCGAACCTCGCACCGTGACGGCGTTCATCGGCCCCTCCGGCTGCGGCAAGTCGACATTCCTGCGCACCCTCAACCGCATGCACGAGGTCATCCCGGGCGCCTATGTCGAGGGCGAGGTCTACATCGACGGCGACAACCTCTACGGCCCAGGAGTCGACCCCGTGCTCGTCCGCCGGCAGGTCGGCATGGACTTTCAGCGCCCCAACCCGTTCCCGACGATGTCCATCCGCGACAACGTGCTCGCGGGTGTCAAGCTCAACAACCGGTCGATCTCGAAGACCGACTCCGACACGCTCGTCGAGTCGTCGCTGCAGGGCGCGAACCTCTGGAACGAGGTCAAGGATCGCCTCGACAAGCCGGGGTCGAGCCTCTCCGGCGGTCAGCAACAGCGCCTCTGCATCGCGCGGGCGATCGCGGTGCGGCCCGACGTCATCCTGATGGACGAGCCGTGCTCGGCGCTCGACCCGATCTCGACCCTGGCGATCGAAGACCTCATCGAGGAGCTCAAGCAGGAGTACACGATCGTGATCGTCACCCACAACATGCAGCAGGCTTCCCGGGTGAGCGACCGCACCGCGTTCTTCAACATCGCCGGCACCGGCAAGCCGGGCAAGCTCATCGAGTACGACGACACCACGACGATCTTCAGCAAGCCGAGCGTGCAGGCGACCGAAGACTACGTGTCGGGCAAGTTCGGATGATCGCCGCCCCGGCCTGACGCGTTGTGCGGCAGACTCGCCGCATGGGGTTCTTCGACGATCTGGCTGACGGGCTAAGCGGGCTCATCTTCGACGCGAAGATCGAGGATGGCGTACGCGGTACCGCACAGGTCGTGTCGGCATCCGGGTACTACGGCCGCGCGCTGTACCAGAACTGCGCTCTCGAGGTTGTCGTCGAGGCGCCCGGCATCCCGGCGACCGCGGCGACGGTCCGAGCCGTGGTGAGCCGGGACACCTGGCCGCACGCGGGTCAGGTTCTTCCGGCCCTCATCGAGCGGGCGAACCCCCGCGAGGTGCAGATCCTCTGGGACGAGTTGCCCACGACGGGCGACGTCGCGAGA
>NZ_JANMSQ010000215.1:0-1836 GCF_031389465.1 Pseudolysinimonas sp. | reverse complement strand
GCGACGCCGCGCCCGAGAAGACGAGGTCCGTGAGGTCGCGCTCGCTCACCGCGCCGGCGACCTCGCCGAGCATCACGGGCGGCTCGGCCTTGACCACGGGCATCTGCGAGACGCCGTACTTCTGCAGGATCTCGATGGCGTCGCGCACGGTCTCGGTCGGGTGGGTGTGCACCAGCTCGGGCAGGTCGCCGGTCTTGGTGCGCAGCACGTCCGCGACGCTGGCGCCCTCGCCCGCGCTGAGAAACCCGTAGGACCGCATCCACGGGTCGCTGAAGATCTTCGAGAGGTAGCCGCGGCCGCCGTCGGGCAGGAGCACGACGATGACGAGCCCGGCTGGCGGCGCGGCGCCGTCGGCGGTACCCGGGGTCTGCAGGCGTTCGGCGAGGCGCAGGGCCGCGACGACGGCCATCCCGGACGAGCCGCCGACGAGCAGCCCCTCCTCGCGTGCGAGCCGCCGGGTCATCGCGAACGAGTCCGCGTCGGAGACGGCGATGATCTCGTCCGGCACGGTCGGGTCGTAGGCGGCCGGCCAGAAGTCCTCGCCGACGCCCTCGACGAGGTATGGGCGACCGTCCCCGCCGGAGTACACGGAACCCGCCGGGTCCGCGCCGACGACGTACACGCCGCCGCCGTCCCGGCCCGCGCTCGCGTCCTTGAGGAACCGCCCGGTGCCGGAGATGGTGCCGCCGGTGCCGACGCCCGCGACGAAGTGCGTGAGCAGGCCGTCCGTGTCCGCCCAGATCTCGGGCCCGGTCGTCTCGTAGTGGCTGGCCGGACCGTTCGGGTTGGCGTACTGGTTCGGCTTCCAGGCACCCTCGATCTCGGTGACCAGCCGGTCGGAGACGGAGTAGTAGGAGTCCGGGTGGTCGGGCGCGACGGCGGTGGGGGTCACCACGACGCGGGCACCGTAGGCGGTGAGGACGTCGCGCTTGTCCTGGGAGACCTTGTCGGGGCACACGAAGACGCAGGAGTAGCCCTTGCGCTGGGCAATCAGCGCGAGGCCGACGCCGGTGTTGCCGCTCGTCGGCTCCACGATCGTGCCGCCGGCTCGGAGCTCACCGCTGGCCTCGGCCGCCTCGATCATCTTCAGCGCGATGCGGTCCTTCACCGACCCGCCGGGGCTGAGGTACTCGACCTTGACCAGGACGGTCGCGGACAGCCCGCGCGTGACGGACGTGAGCTTGACGAGGGGGGTGTTTCCGACGAGCTCGGAGATGTGCTGGGCGTACTTCATCGCGGGCGAGCGCTCCGATCAGGGGCGTGCACAGATGCGACGCCGCGGGTCGCGAGGGCCGCCAGGTGTCCGATGGTAGCGGCGCGCCCCGCCACCCCCGCCCACCGACGCGGCGTCCGCACTCCGCAGGCCCAGCGCCCCACCGAACGCGGACGCTCACCGCAAGACACCGCAGCGTCCGCACTCCGCGGGCCCAGGGCCCCACGGAACGCGGACGCTGCGTAAGGGAGTTGGGGGCTAGTTGCTGCCGCGAAGGATCGCGATCAGCCGCAGGAACTCCAGGTACATCCACACGAGGGTGACGACCAGGCCGAAGGCCGCGGTCCAGGCGAACTTCGCGGGCACGCCTTGCTCGACCCCGCGCTTGATGGAGTCGAAGTCGACAATCAGCATGGCCGCGGCCAGCCCGACGGCGAACAGCCCGACGATGACGCCGAGGGTGCCGCCGCGCAGGGGTCCGAACGCGCCGTCGCCGCCGATGCTCAGGGCTCCCAGGACGAGATTGACGACCGAGAACACCAGGTAGCCGACCATGGCGATCAGCAGCCAGCGCGTGAACTTGGGCGTCACCCGCACCCTGCCCGAGCGGAACAGCACCAGGC
>NZ_JANMSQ010000172.1:0-2110 GCF_031389465.1 Pseudolysinimonas sp. | reverse complement strand
ACGATCGGCGGTCTCACGACCGCGGCAGCCGTCGGGCTGATCGCCCATGACGATCCGGCGAATGGGTACCGGTTCAGTCACGATCTCGTTCGCGATGTCGTGCTCGATGGCATCGATCCTTTGCGTCGAGCTGAACTGCACCTCGGTGTCGCTTCTGCGTTCGAGGGGAGGCTGACGGTCGATGATTCTTTCCATGCCGTGGTCGCCGATCATCTGGAGCAGGCCGGTCCGATCCACGCCGAAGCAGCCGCCGCCCACTGGGAGCTTGCGGCGCGTCGGGCCAAGCGCGTCTTGGCTTTCGATGAGGCGGCCCTCTGCTTCGCCCGAGCGGCGCGTAACTGCGCCCGGGACAGCCACCGTGTTGCCCTTTTGCTGGTCGAGGAGGGCGAGGCGCTGCTCCTTGCTGGCGAGTTGAAGAACGCTCGGGCGCGGTTCTTGGCAAGCGCGAAGCTCGCCATAAGTGTCGCAGCCCCCGAACTGCTCGCCCGAGCGGTTCTTGGTATGGGCATCGGCCCTGTGGCCTGGGAAGTCCCGATCGCGAGCAACGAGCAGGCGTCGTTGGTCGCCGACGCTCTGGAGCGGCTACCCGACGACGCAACCGTGCTGCGATCGATGCTGTTGGCCCGACTCTCCGTCGCCGCCGCGACTCCCGAGACGGTACCCATCGCTCGTCATCGTGCCAACCAAGCGCTAGAGCTGGCGCAGAACGCGGACGATCCCGCGTTGATCGCGGAGGCCCTGGCCGCGTTGAACGACGCGTATGCGGGTCCGGCGCACGCGATGACCCGGCGCGACAATGCCGACACGATCGTCGAGCTGGCCGTCGTCGCCGGTGACCGGGTGCTGGAGCTGTTGGGCTATCGGTACCGGATTGTTGCAGATCTCGAGGTCGGCGACATCGCCGCAGTCGACCGCAACATCGACGCGTTCACCCGCCTCGCAGAACAGCTCCGTCAACCGCTGGTGAGTTGGTATGTGCCGTTGTTTCGCGGAATGCGAGCGCTGCTCGGAGGAGACCTCGATGCCGCGGATCGTTGGTGCGGCGAGGTCGCGTTGGCTGCAGAGGCTACAGGAAGCCACAACGCGGCGATGATGGCGGCGACCTTGGAGCTGGGCGTCGACGCTGCGCGAGGCAGACCCCCCGTTCCAGCTGCCCTCGAAGGGCTGTTCGAGGTCAATCCCGCCGAGTGGGCAAGCTACGCCGCTGGCCTGGCGATGGTGCACTGGCTCGCTGGCGACCGCGACCAATCCCGGCGCCTGCTCAAGCTCCACGCCGACAACAACTTCACCCGCCTCGGCGAAGACGGCGAACAGCTCACAACGCTGCTCATGTTCGGTCGCGTCGCTACCGGCCTCGACGAGGAGACTGCATGCGAGGCGTTGTACGACCTGCTCCTGCCCCATGCCGGATTGTGGGCTGTGGACGGGATCGCCGGCTGTTGTTGGGGGCCCGTCGAACTCGAGTTGGGTCGGCTCGCCCTCGCCCTCGGCCGCAGGGGCGAGGCCCTCGACCATCTCGGCCGTGCCCATGACAGCGCGGAACGGGCCGGTGCTCCGCTCATCAGTGCCGAGGCGGCATTGCTCGAACTGCAATGCCGCCGACTCGACGCGACGAAGACCGTGGCCGAGGATGGGGTCCCTGAAGGAAATCTCTTCCGACGAGACGGACAGTTCTGGACGCTGTCGTACCGAGGCCGGACCGTCCGCATGAAAGACGCCAAGGGTTTGCACGATCTGGCGCAACTCATCTCGATGCCCGGCCACGAGATGCATGTGCTCGACCTCGCTGGAAACCGCGCCGAGCCGACGCGACACGCGCTCGGTCGTGCCGGCGACCTGGGCGACACGCTCGATGCCAGGGCACGGGCCGAGTATCGGCGCCGTCTCGCCGAGCTCGAAGACGACGTGGCCGACGCCGAGGCGTTCGCCGATCTTGGCCGTGCCGAGAAGGCCCGAGCCGAGCGTGACTTCATCGCCACGGAACTCGCCGCCGCGCTTGGCCTCGACGGGCGACCACGTCGCACCGGCGACCCCGCCGAACGGGCCCGCAAAGCCGTCGCCGGCCGCATCCGTCTCACCATCGGCCGCATCGACCAGGGAGCCCCCGATC
>NZ_JANMSQ010000156.1:0-11189 GCF_031389465.1 Pseudolysinimonas sp. | reverse complement strand
CAGCGCCGAGCCGCAGCTGGCCTTCGGCGGCGACGACGACAACTTCCTCGGCATCGACCCCGAATCGCTGCAGATGGATTTGGGCGATGACCCGGTGGCCTTCGCCAAAAAGTGTCGGGCGAGCACTGCAGGGCCAGGTCGAGGGCGATCTCGAGCCCGTGCGTGGCGGCCTCGGCGACGAACCAGCGGAAGTCGGCGAGAGTGCCGAGGTCGGGGTGGATGGCGTCGTGACCACCCATCGTTCCGTCTGGAAGGGGTCCGCCGATCGCCCACGGGCTGCCCGGATCGTGTGGCCCGGCCTCGGGGGAATTGTTCGGCCCCTTGCGGAACGCGACACCGATCGGGTGAATCGGGGGCAAGTACAGAACGTCGAAACCCATCGCCGCCACCCCGGGCAGGCGCTTCGCGGCGGTGCGGAACGTGCCCGAGGTCCACGAGCCATCCTTCGCCTTCTTGGCGCCTTCCGATCGTGGGAAGAACTCATACCAGGAGCCGACGGCCGCGCGCGCCCGTTCAACCCGCAGGGTCAGTTCCTGCGACTCGGTCACGAGCGACAGGAGAAGATGCGCGGCGATTGCCTTCGCGAGCCGGGGGTCGTGCGCGACCTTGAGGCGCGCTACCGCCGAGAGGCCCGGGTCGGCTAGCGCGCGAGCGGCGTCGGTGAGCACTTTGCCCGACCCGCGCTCGAGCACCTGGACGCCCGCCGCGAAAACGAGGTCGACATCCTGGTCGGCGGCGACCTTGATCTCTGCGGTGTGCAGCCAGGTGGCCCAGTCGTCGCGTGCCGCCCGCACCCGCCACCGCCATCCGCCCGTCGTGTCGACGCGCACCTCGGCGCGCTGCCGGTCGGTGCCCTTCGCGATCTCGCGCATCGGATGACGCGTGACGGCGCCCGACGGGTCGGTCAGTTCCAGCTCGACGAACAGCACGTCGTGGCCTTCGCGGAAGACCGTCGCTTCGAACGGCACCACTTCGCCGACGTAGGCGTTTGCCGCCCACAGGTTCTCGTTCTGTCGCGGGCGCAAGTCGCGGATCGGGATGCGACCAAGCTGGCCCGGCACGCGGACGGAGCGGTCAGCAGGGACGGCCATGACACGACCGTACTGCGTCGCTAGCGCTGCGCCGAGGATGTTACCCCGTGCGGTTCGGCGGGGTAGAGCGAATTGTGACGTTGCTGGGTGACGTGCGGGTGGTCTCGCTCGTAAGCTGGAGTGGGGGTCACCCGAACCACCCAGGTGCGACGGGGGTCGCACTGGGTTTCCCTGGGAGCCCGGGCAACCGGAGTTCCCCGGTGACGCCTCGGCGCGAGTAGGTTATGCGCCGGTGTCATGGCGGGAGCGACCGCGGGACGGGAGTCGGGGGACACTCGTCCCGCGGTCGTCGCGTGCTGCCCGTCGCGTAACCTGGCGGTAACTCCGCGCCGTAGGCTCGCACACTGTGAAAGCCATCCGCCGGTTCACCGTCCGTCCCGTACTGCCCGCCGAGCTGGGCGCGCTCGACGAACTGGCGGCGAACCTTCGCTGGTCGTGGCATCAGCCGACGATCGACCTGTTTCGGGACGTCGATCCGGTGCTGTGGGAGCTCGACGCCGATCCCGTCGGGCTGCTCGGCGAGGTGACGCCGGCCCGGCTCGCCGAACTCGCGGCCGACACCGGCTTCGTCGACCGCGCGAACGCTCTGCGCGACGACCTGCGCGCCTACCTGGCCGAGCCGCGCTGGTACCAGTCGCTCGGCGCCGAGGTTCCCCGCTCGATCGCCTACTTCTCGCCCGAGTTCGGCATCGCGGCCGCCCTGCCGCAGTATTCGGGGGGTCTCGGCATCCTCGCCGGCGACCACCTGAAGAGCGCCTCCGACCTCGGGGTGCCGATCATCGGCGTCGGCCTGTTCTATCGCGCCGGCTACTTTCGCCAGTCGATCTCCCGCGAAGGTTGGCAGGAGGAGAGCTATCCGGTCGTCGACCCCGACGGGCTGCCGATGCGGGTACTGCGTGACCCCGATGGCTCCGCGGTGTGCGTCGTGCTCGCGCTGCCCGAAGGTCGCGCGCTCACCGCACGCATCTGGCGGCTGGATGTCGGCCGTGTGCCGCTGCTGCTGCTCGACACCGACATCCCCGAGAACGCCGAAGAGCTTCGCGGCGTCACCGACCGGCTCTACGGCGGTGGCGGCGAGCACCGGTTGCTGCAAGAGCTGCTCCTCGGCATCGGTGGCACGCGTGCCGTGAAAGCCTTCGCGGCGCTCGAAGGCCGCGACGAACCCGACGTGTTCCACAGCAACGAAGGGCACGCCGGGTTCCTCGGGCTCGAACGCGCGGCCGACCTCATCGGAGAAGGGCTGACCTTCGACCAGGCCATTCGCGTCGTGCGGGCCGGAACCGTGTTCACCACGCACACCCCGGTGCCAGCGGGCATCGACAGGTTCGAGGCGCCCCTCGTCGAACGCTACTTCTCCACCGACCTGCTGCCGGGGGTCGACGTGGCCGACGTGCTCGCGCTCGGGGTCGAGCCCGAGGTCGCCGAGAAGACGTTCAACATGGCCGTCATGGGGCTGCGCCTCGCCCAGCGGGCGAACGGCGTCTCGAAACTGCACGGCGAAGTCAGTCGCTCGATGTTCAACGCGCTGTGGCCCGGCTTCGACGCCGACGACGTGCCCATCGGTTCCGTCACCAACGGTGTGCACGCCCCCACCTGGACCGACGCCGAAGTGACGGCGCTCGCCGCCGCGAAACTGGCTACTTCAGACACCACGACCGCCGACTGGACGTCGTCTGCGGTGACCGACGCCGACCTGTGGGCGCTGAAGCGGCGGATGCGCGGTCACCTCGTCACCGACGCCCGCAGTCGGATGTCGGCAGCCTGGGCCGATGAGAACCCGGGGATCGCCGACCCCACCTGGTTCCGCGATCTGCTCGACCCCGACGTGCTCACGATCGGCTTCGCCCGGCGGGTGCCGACCTACAAGCGCCTGACCCTGATGCTGCACGATCCCGAGCGGCTGCGCGCGCTGTTGACCCACCCGGAGCGGCCCATCCAGCTCGTCATCGCCGGCAAATCGCACCCCGCCGACGACGAAGGCAAACGGCTCATCCAACGCCTCGTCGAATTCACCCAAGGCGCCGACGTTCGGCAGCGCATCGTGTTCCTGCCGAACTACGACATCGGCATGGCGAAGCGGCTTTATCCGGGCTGCGACATCTGGTTGAACAACCCCCTGCGTCCCCTCGAAGCGTGCGGCACGTCGGGGATGAAGGCAGCACTCAACGGCGCGCTCAACCTGTCGATCCTCGACGGCTGGTGGAACGAGTACTACGACGACAGCAACGGCTGGGCCATCCCGTCGGCGGACTCGGCGGGGGACGGGGCCGAGCGTGACGCCCTCGAAGCAGCCTCGCTCTACGACCTGCTCGAACACCAGATCGCCCCGCGGTTCTACGAGCGAGGGGAGGACGGCATCCCGGTGAAGTGGGTCGCCGACATGCGCCACACCCTCGCGACACTGTCGCCGGAACTGTCCGCCGACCGCATGGTGCGGCAGTACGTCGAGAACCTCTACCTGCCGGCTGCGGCCGCCGAACGCGCGATCACGGCGTCGTCGTTCCAGCCGGCCCGCGACCTCGCCGCCTGGACGGCCCGGGTGCAGGCGGCCTGGCCGAGCGTGCACGTCGCCCACGTCGAATCCGGGGGGGTGGATGCGACTCCGCAGCTCGGCGAGCAATTGCACGTGCGGGCGTACGTGGAGCTGGGCGACCTCGCTCCCGACGACGTCAAAGTCGAGTTGGTGCACGGCCACGCCCGCGACGGCGATGAGCTCGCCGGCATCCGGCGGTTGCGGCTCGACCTCGAAGCACACGATCTCGGCTCGCCGGCGACCTTCCAGGGCACCGTCACCCTCGACCGCTCGGGGTCATTCGGCTACACCGTGCGGGTCGTGCCCAATCACCCCCTCCTCGCCACCCCCGCCGAGTTGGGGTTGCTCGCCACGGCGTGAGTTGTCCCAAATGGTGCCTTCACGCGCGTGAGATATCCCAAATGGGATGTCTCACGGGGACGGGCACCTGTGGGGGTTAGCGCGAAATGTCCGCGACGACGGCGGCGGTGGCCCGGATGAGGTCGGCGGGGGCGAGCTCGAGGTCAAGACCGCGCCGCCCGCCGCTGACGAACACCGTGTCCCACAGTTCGGCCGTCTCGTCGAGCACCGTCGGATGCGCCGTCTTCTGGCCGATCGGCGAGATCCCTCCGACGATGTAGCCCGTGCGACGTTCGGCGAGTGACGGGTCAGCCATCGCCGCCTTCTTGCCTCCCACCGCCGCGGCGAGTGCCTTGAGGTCGAGTTTGCCGGTCACCGGAACGATGCCGACGACGATGCGGCCGTCGACATCCGCCAGCAGCGTCTTGAACACCCGGTCGGGTTCGACGGCGAGTGCGTCCGCCGCCTCCCGCCCGAAGTCGGTGACGGCCGGGTCGTGCGCGTAGGAGCGCTCGGTGAACGGGATGCCCGCAGCCTTCAGCGCGACGACCGCCGGCGTGCTCAGAAGGTGGTTCCTGCGGGGAAGGCGGAGAGCATGAACGCGAGGTAGATCACGAAGACGAGGGTGCCGAGAACCGTGACAACGATCCCGATGATGAGACCGGCCATCGCGATGCCGCGGCCGCTGTTCGGGTTGCCTGCAGCTTCGGCTCGTTTGGCGCGGGCGAGCCCGAACGCCGAGAGGATGATGCCTGCGATCGATGCGATCACGCCGAAGATGATCCATCCGCCCGCCGACACGATGAGCCCGGCGATCGCGAGGCCGTTCGAGCGCGAGCCGTAGGCGGGTGCCCCGTACGGGGCTGCGACGTAGGGCGACGCCGGAGCGTAGGCCGGCTGGGTGGCGTACGTCGGCGGTGCGTATGGATCGGGCCGAGCGTCGGCGGTCGGCGTTCCGAAGCTGAACCCGGCGGAGTCGGCGACGGGCGTCGCAGCGACCGAGGCACCGCTGAACGTGGCACCGCCGACTGTGGCACCGCCGACCGTGGAGGCGCGCTTCTGGTCCGACCACCCGGACCCATTCCACCAGCGCTCGCCGGCGGGGTTTTCGGGGTCGGCGTACCAGCCGGCCTGAGGCGGTGCGACGTCAGACATGAGTATGAATCTAGTGGGCGCTAGTGCGCCGCTAGTGCGCGCGAAAGAGCAGGATCGAGGTCGGCCCGACGGGCAGCACCTCACCCGGCACGTGCTCGGGAACGCGGTCGCTGATGTCATCGTGCGAGGAGTCCCACAACAGCGTGTACGCGGTCACGCCTTCGTGTGCGGGCAGGGTAACTGTCACGTTGGTCTCCAGCCCGTGGACGACGAGCAGGATGCGGTTGAAGTCTTCGAACTCGGGGGTCGAGGCCGCCAGGTACTGCAGCGTGCGCTCCGAGGGAGAGTCCCAATCTTCGAGCGACATCGACAGGCCCTGCTTGTTGTACCAGTCCATCTGCGTCGCGCTCGGGGTCGTCTCCCCGAAGCGTCCGAACCGCACGGGGCGAAGCGCCGGGTTCTCGCGACGCAGTTCCATCAGGTGCCGCGTGACGTCGAGCAGCTCCTGCTGCCACTCGTCGCGCTCCCACGACAGCCAAGTCAGCTCCGAGTCGTGACAGTAGGCGTTGTTGTTGCCGCGCTGGCTGCGGCCGAACTCGTCGCCCGCGGTGAGCATCGGGATGCCGGCGGAGAGCAACAGTGTGCCGAGCAGGTTGCGGATGCCGCGCCGCCGGGTCGCGAGGATCGTCTCGTCGGTCGTCGGACCCTCGACGCCGTGGCCCCACGACTTGTTGTCGTTCGACCCGTCGCGGTTGTCCTCGCCGTTGCCGATGTTGTGCTTCTGGTCATACGACACCAGGTCCCACGCGGTGAATCCGTCGTGCGCGGTGATGAAGTTGACGCTCGCGAGCGGGCCGCGCTCAAGGGCGAACACGTGGTTCGATCCCGCGAGTCGGCGGGCGAGCGACCCGATCCCTTCGCTCGGCAGCCCTCCCGCGGCACGCGCCGACGCGACGTCGCGCAGCCAGAAGTTGCGCATCCGGTCGCGGTAGCCGTCGTTCCACTCGGAGTACCCGGCCGGAAAGTTGCCGACCTGCCAGCCGCCCATGCCGACATCCCACGGTTCAGCGATCATCTTCACCCCGGCGAGGGAGGGATCGTCGAGAATGGCGAGTAGCAGCGGATGCTGGGGATCGAACTCTGCGCCGACGCCGCGGCCGAGGGTGGCTGCGAGGTCGAACCGGAAGCCGTCGACGTGGCACTCGTTCGCCCAGTACCGCAACGAGTCGAGCACGAGCCGCTGTGCGACCGCACGCGAGAAGTCGACGGTGTTGCCGCATCCTGTCGTGTCGATGTACTGGCCGGCCGCGTCCTGTCGGTAGTACGACGCGTTGTCGAGTCCGCGGAACGAGAACACCGGCCCGGCCCGGCCCTCCTCGGCGGTGTGGTTGTAGACGACATCCAGCACCACTTCGAGGCCGGCCTCGTGCAGCCCTCGCACCATCTGCTTGAACTCGCGCAGCACGGCACCGGTGCCGCCGGTCTGCGCCTCGCGGGTTGCGTACGCCGCGTGCGGCGTGAAGAAGTTGAGGGTGTTGTAGCCCCAGTAGTTGATGAGGCCCATCTTCTGCAGGCGCTGCTCGCTGACGCTCTGGTGCACCGGCAACAGTTCGAGCGTCGTGACGCCGAGGTCTTTCAGGTACTCGATAGCGGCGGGGTGGGCGAGGCCGGCGTAGGTGCCGCGCAGCTCCTCGGGGATGCCGGGATGCAGCTTCGTGAACCCCTTCACGTGGGCTTCGTAGACGACTGCGTGGTCGAGCGGAACGTCGGGCTTCACGGCCCCACCCCAGTCGAACGCGTCGTCTTGCACGTACCCGCGCCACTCGCCGCTGCTCGTGCGAGCGAGGCCGCGCGCGTACGGGTCGAGGAGGTTCTTCTTCGGATCGAACGCGTGCGTCGCACCCTTCGGACCGCGGGCGCGCAACGCGTAGTACGTGCCGGGCGTGAGGTCTTGGCTCACGGCGCTCCACACGCCGTTGGCGTCGCGGTTCAGAGGCACAGTGGTGTCGGCGTACGACGGGTCTTTGCCGTCGAAGATGCACAGGTCGATCCCGGTCGCGTTCTCGCTCCAGACCCGGATCTCGCCACCGTCCTGGGCGCCGCGCACACCGAGATCGCGGAGCGGATCGGCGGCGGGCATGCGAACCAGCGTAGGTGTTCCTAGGGTGGGGCTATGTCCGTCTACCTCGACCACGCGGCGACGACGCCGATGGCGGCGGCCGTACGTGAGGCGTACGTCGAGGCGCTCGGTCTGGTCGGCAACCCGTCGTCGATCCATGCTCACGGTCAGGCGGCGCGCGACCTGCTCGAAACCGGACGGGAACGGGTGGCGGCCTCGCTCCGAGTCGACCCCGTCGAGGTCGTGTTCACCGGCGGCGGAACCGAGGCCGTGAACCTCGCCATCAAGGGCACGTTCTGGGCGCGCAACCGTGGGTCGAGTGCCCGCGAAGCGGGTGTATCGAGACCCCGCATCCTCACCACCCGTGCCGAGCACCACGCGACCCTCGACGCCGTCGACTGGCTGGTGCGCCACGAAGGTGCTCTCGTCGACTGGATCGACATGGATGCCGTTGGCCGTCTCTCACTCGACTCGCTCGAGCAGGCGCTTTCCCACGATCCCGACGACATCGCCCTCGTGACGGCCCTGTGGGCGAACAACGAGGTCGGCACGCTGCAGCCGGTCACCGAGATCACGGCGCTCTCCCATGCGGCCGGGGTGCCCGTGCACCTCGACGCGATCGCCGCCTACGGTGCGGTGCCGATCGACGTGCACGCCGTCGGCGCCGACCTGGTGTCGGTCTCGGCCCACAAGATCGGCGGACCGGTCGGCATCGGCGCGCTCGTCGTCGCCCGCACGGCGACCGTCGAACCCCTCATCCACGGCGGCAACCAGCAGCGCGCCCGCTCGGGCACCCAGGATGCCGCCGGGGCTGCCGCGTTCGGGGTGGCGGCGTCGATCTCGCACGACGTCTCGGCGCTCGCCGCGCTGCGCGACCGGCTCATCGCGGGGCTGCTCGCGCTGCCCGGCGTCGAATTGCGGGGCGACCCCGACCCAGCGGGTCGGTTGCCGGGCAACGTGCACGTGACGTTCTCCGGCTGTGACGGCGATGCGCTGCTGTACCTGCTCGACCGCGAAGGCTTCTCGGTCTCGACGGGCTCCGCGTGCCAGGCGGGGGTCGCCGAGGTGTCGCACGTGCTCGCCGCGATGGGCGTGCCCGACGACGTGGCACGGGGTGCCCTGCGCTTCACCCTCGGCTCCGACACGACGCCCGACGCGATCGACACCCTGCTCGCTCTCATGCCCGACGTGTTCGCCCAAGCCCGCACGGCATCCGCTTCTCGTCCCTGATGACGGCTATTTGCCCGAGATGGTCGCCTTTCGCACTCGAAAGTAGACCATCTCGGGCAAATAGCCAGGGTCACAGCCGCCACGGGCAACCCCAACTAGCCTGTACGGGTGAGAGTTCTCGCGGCGATGAGCGGCGGCGTCGACAGCGCCGTTGCGGCGGCGCGCGCCGTCGACGCGGGGCACGACGTCGTGGGCGTGCATCTCGCGCTCTCCCGCCAACGCGGCACGCTGCGCACCGGCTCACGGGGCTGTTGCACGATCGAAGACGCGATGGATGCCCGCCGCGCCGCGAATCGCTTGAGCATCCCGTTCTACGTGTGGGACTTCAGCGAGCGGTTCGCCGAGGATGTCGTCGAAGACTTCATCGCGGAGTACGCCGCCGGCCGCACCCCCAACCCGTGCCTACGCTGCAACGAGAAGATCAAGTTCGCGGCGCTGATGGAGAAGGCCCTCGCCCTCGGCTTCGACGCGGTCGCGACGGGGCATTACGCCGACATCCGCATCGGGCCCGACGGGTCGCGCGAACTGCACCGGGCGGCGACCTGGGCGAAGGATCAGTCCTACGTGCTCGGGGTGCTCACCGCCGACCAGTTGGCGCACGCGATGTTCCCGCTGGGGGCGACCCCGTCGAAGGACGAGGTGCGTGCCGAAGCGGCCGCCCGCGGGCTGACGGTCGCCGCGAAGCCCGACTCGCATGACATTTGCTTCATTCCCGACGGCGACACCCGCGGCTGGCTGGCCGAGCACGTCCCCGAAGGCCACAGTGGGATGGCGGAGGGCGCGATCCTCGATCGCACCGGCGAGCGCATCGGCACCCACCCCGGCGCGGTGGGGTTCACCGTGGGGCAGCGCAAGGGTCTCGACATCGGATTCCCCGCCGACGACGGCAAGCCGCGCTTCGTGCTCGAGGTGCGACCGAAGACCAACGAGGTGGTGGTCGGCCCCCGGGAGGCTCTCGCCCTCGCCGAACTGGCGGGCACCCGCATCAGTTGGGCCGGCAACCCGCCCGCCGACCCTGCGACCCCGTTCGACTGCGAGGTGCAGGTACGCGCGCACGGCGACCCCGTTCCAGCGACGGCACGAGTGGATGGCGGGGAGCTCGTCGTGACCCTCGCCGCACCGCTGCTCGGGGTCTCACCGGGGCAGAGTGCGGTGCTCTACGTCGGCACCCGGGTGTTGGGGCAGTTCACGATCGACCGCACCGTTTCGGCCGTTCCGGCCCAGGTGTGACGCCCGCTGGCTAGCTTTGGACCACCCGGCCATTCATCGTCGAGTACCTCAATGGCTACGTGGTCATCGAGAACGGGGTGGCGACGATCGGCGACGACTACACCGACCGCGCACCCTACGACGCATTCGTGGAGGCGTGGAACGCGGGCTGAGTCGGCTTCCTCGAGGGTCGTAGGTCGTTCGTAAGCTGACGTCATGCCTCGCGGATCGCAGTCGCCAGCCCCCGAGCAGCTTCCGGACACCACGAGCGCAGATCTGGCCGCCGCGAAACGGGAAGCCGACGACCTGACGGCGCGCATCCTCGAGCTGCGCGAGGCATACTACGAGCGCGACACGGTGCTCGTCGACGACGCCGAGTACGACGCGATGATGCACCGCCTCGAAGAGCTGGAACGGCTGCATCCCGAACTGCAGGGCCAAGACAGTCCCACGCAGACCGTCGGGGGCACCCGCTCGACCCTCTTCGACGAGGTGCGGCACGCGGAAGCGATGCTGTCGCTCGACAACGTCTTTTCGCGCGACGAGTTTCTCGCCTGGGCCGCGAAGGTCGAGCGCGACGCCGGTCGCCGCGTCGACTACCTGTGCGAACTCAAGATCGACGGGCTCGCCCTCAACCTCCGGTACGAAAACGGCGTGCTCGTCTCGGCTGCGACTCGAGGCAGCGGGGCCGTCGGTGAAGACGTCACCGAGAACGTGCGACTCATCGCGTCGATCCCACGAAAACTCGACACCGATTCCCCGCCCCCGCTCGTCGAGGTGCGTGGCGAGGTGTTCTTCACCACGGCGGCGTTCGAGACCCTCAACGCCGCGCAGGTCGAGGCCGGCGACCGCATCTTCGCGAACCCGCGCAACGCGGCATCCGGGTCGCTGCGCCAGAAAGCGGAAGGCAAGTCGGGTGATGCCCTCGCCCGGATGCGCTCGCGCATCGGGCACCTGTCGATGCTCGTGCACGGCATCGGGGCGTGGCAGAACCCGCCGGTCGACTCGCAGTCGGAGGTCTATGCGCTGCTGAAATCGTGGGGGCTGCCGACCTCCACCCGCTTCGAGGTGGCGCCCGGCGTTGATGGGCGGGGCGCCGAGGCGGCCGCCGCGTACATCGAGAAGTACGGTGAGAAACGCCACTCGGTCGAGCACGAGATCGACGGCGTCGTCGTCAAGGTCGACGAACTCGCGCTGCACGACGAGTTGGGTGCGACCAGCCGGGCGCCGCGCTGGGCGATCGCCTACAAGTACCCGCCCGAGCAGGTGAACACCAAGCTGCTCGACATCGTCGTCTCGATCGGGCGCACTGGCCGTGCGACACCGTTCGCGGTCATGGAGAAGGTGCGGGTTTCCGGCTCCGAAGTGCGCCAGGCGACGCTCCACAATCAGGATGTCGTGAAGCTCAAAGGTGTGCTCATCGGCGACACCGTCGTGTTGCGCAAGGCGGGCGACGTCATCCCCGAGGTGCTCGGCCCCGTCGTCGAGCTGCGCGACGGCAGCGAGCGCGAGTTCGTCATGCCCGCCGACTGTCCGGTGTGCGGCACGCCGCTCAAGCCGGCGAAGGAGGGCG
>NZ_JANMSQ010000151.1:0-7750 GCF_031389465.1 Pseudolysinimonas sp. | reverse complement strand
CGGTCGTCTGACAGCTCCTCGGCGACCTCGAGCCGACGCCCCTCGGGCAGGTCGAGCAGTGTGCTCGCGAGGTCGGCGGGCAGCAGGTCGGAGTAGGTGGCGACGAGCTGTTCGGCGGACTGCGATTCACCGGGGGCGGTGTTCTCGCGTACCTGATCCCAGGTGGCGAAAGTCGTCGCACCCTTCGAGAAGGGGGATGCCGTGCGCGGCCGACGCAGGAAGAGGTCGCCGACCTCCCACTCACCGGGGGCGGCATCCTCGATCGCGACATCTTCGATCGTCGCGTCGCCCGAGCCGTCGCGAATGGCGACCTTGCGGCCGAGCAGCTCGGCGATCACCCGCACCTCACCGCCACGCTGTTCGAAGCGACGAAGGTTGATCAGGCCGGTCGTGATGATCTGACCGGAGCCGATACTCGTCACCCGGCCGATGCTGAGGAAGACGCGGCGCTTGCCCGGGATCTCGACGATGATGCCGACAACCCGGGGCGACTCGGTCTTGCGGTACACGACGACGACATCCCGGGCCTTGCCGACCTTGTCGCCTGCGGGGTCGAAGACGGAGCACCCGGCCAGCCGGGCGACGAAGACCCGCGTCGCGCTCACGGTGAAACCCTACTCGGGCGTCCTGCCCATCTCGCGAACCCGACGATTCGTGCGAATTGGCGGTCGCGGCCGCCCGGGGCCGCCAGTTCACACGAATCCCAAGGGGTGCGCCGAGGGGGCGTTGAGCACAAGCCAGCGTGAAGCTGAGATACTGACGGCGTGAGCAACCCAGGAGCTTTCGGCCGAAGCGGCGGACCTTTCCAGCAGCGCGTGCCGAAGGGCGACGTACTCGGCACCTACGAGACTTACGCCGAGGCGCAGTCGGTCGTCGACCGCCTCGCGAAAGGCGATTTCACCGTCGCCGACCTGTCGATCATCGGCAACGACCTGAAGACCGTCGAGCGGGTCACTCGCAAGCTGTCATGGAACCGTGCCGCCCTCGAGGGTGCGCTGAGCGGCGCGTGGTTCGGCCTCTTCGTGGGCGTGCTGCTGTCGTTCTTCTCGCCGACGATCAACTGGGGGTTCTTCCTGGCGGCACTGATCATCGGCGCCGTGGCGGGGATGTTCTTCCGCCTGATCTCCTACGGAATCGCTCGGCGCAGCCGCGACTTCGACTCGCAGACCCAGGTGCTTGCGACGAACTACCAGGTGCTGGTCGCCGGGGAGCACCTCGCGAAGGCGCAGGACGTGCTCGCGCGCCCCGCGCCCTCGGAGTAGCTCCCTCTCAAGCGAGCGCGCGCATCCAGGCCTCGACGTCGTCGGCTGTGCGTGGGATGTCGCCGGAGAGCAGCTCGCATCCGTCGGCGGTGACGACGATGTTGTCTTCGATGCGCACCCCGATGCCGCGGAACTCTTCGGGCACGGTGAGGTCGTCGGCCTGGAAGTACAGCCCCGGTTCGATCGTGAACACCATGCCCGGCTCAAGCACGCCGTCGAGGTAGAGCTCGCGACGGGCCTTCGCGCAGTCGTGAACGTCGAGCCCGAGGTGGTGGGAGGTGCCGTGGATCATGTACCGGCGGTGCCACTGGCCGGTGTCGAGCGACTCCTCGGCGGTGCCGGGCAGCAGCCCCCATTCGGCGGTCTTCTCAGCGACGACCCGCATCGCCTCGGCGTGCACCTCGCGGAACCGGATTCCCGGCTTCACGATCGCCCGCGCGGCATCCGCCGCTTCGAGCACGGCGTCGTACACACGGCGCTGGATGTCGCTGAAGCGTCCGTTCACCGGAAGGGTGCGGGTGATGTCGGCGGTGTACAGGCTGTCGAGTTCGACACCCGCGTCGACGAGCAGCAGGTCGCCCGGAACGACCGGGCCGTCGTTGCGGGTCCAGTGCAGGTAACAGGCGTGTGGGCCGCTCGCGGCGATCGTGTCGTAGCCGACCGTGTTGCCGTCGATGCGCGCCCGCCGGTTGAAGGTGCCCTCGATGACGCGCTCGCCGCGCTCCGTCGCGATCGCGGCCGGGAGGTCGGCGATGATCTCGTCGAAGCCGCGCTTCGTCGCCTCGATCGCCGCGCGCATCTCGTCGAGTTCCCAGTCGTCTTTCACGAACCGCAACTCGGAGAGGTCGCTCGCAAACGCGGTATCGGCCGCGTCGTCGACCGAGTCGGCGTCGACCGCGGCGAGCAGCCGGCGGCCGTCGATCTGATCGGTGAGCCCAGCATCGGCGTCGCGCACGACGAGGGTGGAGGCATCCATGGCATCCAGTACCGCGTCAAGGTCGGCGAGGTCGCGCGTCGAGAGGGCGAGGTCGGCGGCGACGTGGACGAGCGACGGGCGCGGTCCGGTCCAGAACTCGCCGATCCCGGGGTTGGCGTAGAACTCGGTCGTGTCACGCCCGGCGGCGGCGAGAAAGTAGAGGGTCGCGTCGTGACCTGGGCCGTTGGGGCCGTCGGCGGTCGGCTCGAAGACCAGCACCGAGTCGGGCACGGCATCCGACCCCCACCCGGTGAGGTAGGAGAACGCCGAGTGTGCCCGGTAGGGGTGATCCGTGTCGTTCGAGCGCACCCGGGCGGGGCCGGCCGGCACGATGAGCCGCATGCCGAGGTACTGGGCCGAGATGCGCTGCCGGCGGGCGGCGGCGTACGAGGCGGCGATGCGGGGCGACGGCGTCAGATGAGGATGCTCGGCCCAGTCCGACGAAATGTAGCTGCGGAACTCCGGAGTCGTCGGCAGCGCGGACCGGTTCGCGGTGACTCGGGGAGTGGACGTGTCGGCCATGCTCCATTGTCACTCAGGCTGCACCGTCGCGTCAGCCCGCCGGGCGCAACTGAGCAACTACTGGCCGGTGGTCGCTGCCGTACCCGTCGTGCGACCCAACCACCCGGAAGCCCACGAACTCCCAGTTCTCGGTGGCCATGACGTGGTCGATCGGGGCCCCGAGCAGGGTGGGGATCTCGGTCGGCCAGCTGCCCACCGCGGCGTTGCCGGTCACCCGGGCGCCGTCGCGGCATCCGCCGAGCCCGCCGCTCTCGTCGGATGCGGCGTCGAGCCCGGTGTAGTGGTCGAGCGTCGAGTTCAGGTCGCCCGCAACGATGACGTTGTCGCCGGCGCAGCGCGCGGCCAGCCAGTCAAGACCTTGACGCCACCCGGCCATCTCGCCCGGCACCGGGGCGACGGGATGCGCACCCACGATCGTCGGCCCGGTGCCGTCGACGGGAACCGCGAGCACGGACGGCAGGGTGTCGGTGCCGCCCCGAGAGTCGTCGCGGGCGTACTCGCCGAGCCGATAGGAGATGAGCACCATCGTCGAGCGGGCCTTCGAGACCTGGTCGTACGACAGCGGAATGAGCTGCATCCCGATGCCTGCGGCGCCCACCCCGGTCTGCACCAGGCTTGCGTACTCTTCGCTCGTCTCGGGAAGCACGACGATGTCGGCGTCCTCGGCGACGATCAGGTCGACCGTGGTCTGCACGTCGGGCGCATCGCCGAGGGTGTTCCAGGCGAGCACCGTGAGGTCGCCGGGCGCCTTCGTCTGGAACGCGAGATCGCCGGCGCCGCGGGTCGTGAGCACCGCGAACTGGATGCCGGCGAACAACAGCAGCAACAGGGCGATCGCGCCCGCGAACTGCCGAACGCTCGTCGAGACCAGAGCGATGAGAGTGAAGAGCACGGCGCAGAGCACGGCGACCGCGGCGAGCATCCCGCGCATTGTCGTCACCTGCACGACGCCGACCTCGCGTTGGATGCCGAGCAGCTGCGGCCACGCGGCAAGGAGGAGCGCCGCGCCCAGCAGGACGATGACGGCGGCGGAGAGCGCTCGGCGGAACATGGCCCGTCGAGCCTACGATGACGGGGTGTGCCCGGCCGTTCAAGACCCGCGAGAGCCCATCGACCTGCACGCGCATAGCCGCGTCTCTGACGGCACCGAGTCGCCGGCCGAGCTCGTCGCAGCAGGTGTCGCCGCAGGGCTCGGGGTTCTCGCGATCACCGACCACGACTCGACGGCCGGCTGGGTTCCGGCGTTTGAGGCCGCGCGGGGAACGGGGATCACGATTCTCCCCGGGATGGAGCTCTCCACGCAGCTTGACGGGGCGAGCGTTCACCTGCTCGCCTACCTGATCGATCCCGCGCACCCCGGACTGCTCGCCGAGACCGAGCGGATCCGCGCCGAACGACTGCACCGCGCCGAGGCGATGGTGCAGCGCATCGCCGTCGACTACGCGCTGGAGTGGGACGACGTGCTGGCTCAGGCCCAGCCCGGCTCGACCATCGGCCGCCCGCATATCGCCGACGCGCTCGTGCACCGCGGGCATGTCGCCGACCGAAGCGCGGCGTTTCAGAGCATCCTGCATTGGCGCGGCGGCTACTACCGGCCGCACCTGGCGCCGAAGCCGCTGACCGGCGTCGAACTGATCGTCGCAGCCGGCGGGGTGCCGGTGCTCGCCCATCCCGGAGGCCGCGGACCTGACCGGGTGTTCAGCGAGAAGCGCATCAAAACGATGGTGGATGCCGGCCTCGCCGGGGTCGAGATCGGCCACCGCGATAACGCCCCTTCGTCACGCGAACGGTGGTCGGATGTCGCGGAACGGTACGGGCTGATCGTCACCGGGTCGAGCGACTACCACGGGCTGGGCAAGCCCAACGTGCTCGCCGAAAACACCACGACGCCTGAGAACTACGCGCGCATCGTTGAACTCGGTACCGGGTCGAGCCCGTTCGAGGGCTGACCTCTTAGCGGTGCCAGAGCGCCGAGAGCGGCGCGTCGGGCCCCTGCAACACGAGATCGCTCTCGGTACACGGAGCCGTGACGGTCGGGATGTCGGTGTAGTCGATCGCCGGCACCGGCGGTGCGGCGGGGTCGACCGGGACCGACGGGTCGGGGAGGTTCGCCCAATTCGACAGATCGATCGTGTCGGGGTCGGTTCCGGTCGCCCAGTCGCCCGACCCGGAGTACGCCGAACGCTGGTTGAGCGGCACCTGGGTGTCGCCGGCGACGATCGTGCCGGTGATCGTCAGATCGATGTCGGTGGCGACGAGCCCATCGGCGGTGAAAGTGATCTCGCCCGCGCCGGTCATGGCGAAGTCGGCGATCGGTAGGCCGAGTTCGAGCACGAACTCCTCCGACTGTGCGGCGTAGTCGGCGACATCCAGCTGCCAGGTGCCGACGATGCATGGAGCGTCGGCGGATGGCGCTGGGTCTGGCTCGGTCCCGCCCCCGGGCGTGGTGCACCCCACGAGCAGGAGCAGTGCGCCAGCCGAGAGGGCAAGGGAAACGGTGGTGCGCATGGGAAGGTCCTTCCGCGTCGGTGTCTACGCTCCCACGACGTGCAGCACCGAGTCCAGGGTTGACGGCCTACCCTCGAATCATGCGTCGCTATCGCAACGAACCTGTGTACACCGGGGCGATCGGCATCGGTCGCCTGCTGTTCGGAACGCTGCGGGTCAAACTGCGGGTCGCCGGCCGTGAGAACCTTCCGATCGACGGGGGAGCCGTGATCGCGGTCACCCACTTCGGGTACCTGGAGTTCGCGATCGTCGAGTGGGTGACGTGGTTGGCGAATCGCCGCCGCATCCGCTTCATGGCGAAGAAGGGGGCGTTCAAGGGCTGGCCGCTCGGTGCCCTGATGCGCAACATGAAGCACATCCCGGTCGACCGGGCCGCAGGGTCGCACGCCTACGACGAGGCCGTCACCGCTCTGCGTGACGGCGAGCTGGTCGGCGTGTTCCCCGAGGGGACGGTGAGCCGCAGTTTCGAGGTGCAACTGCTGAAGGCGGGGGCAGTGCGGCTCGCCCAGGCCGCCGGAGTGCCACTGATCCCGGTCGCCGTCTGGGGTGCGCATCGCATCCTGACCAAGGGGGCAAAGAGCAAGGTTCGCGACCGCGTCGGGGTGCCGGTCTACGTCAAGATCGGCACGCCCGTGGAGGTCGGTGCCGGCGCCGACATCCATGACGCTTCGGATGCCCTCCGCCTGACTCTTCAGCAGCTGGCCGACGAACTGCAGGACATCTACCCCATCGACGGCACCGGTCAGTGGTGGCAGCCGGTCCGGCGGGGCGGCACGGCGCCCAGCGTCGCCGACGTCGAGCACGAGCAGCGCGGGTCACGTCGCACCGAGGATTCAGCGGATTAGGCGGCTGGTCGACGTGTCCTCCACAGCGTCCTCGAGGTAGAGTTTTCCACAGGCAAATGCCATTCTGATCAGGGAAAAGGCGATGTCGGTGGGTGGTGTCAGAGTGTTCTCATGACGGAAGTCCCCGAGCTGGATGCGGTGATCGCGATGTTGCGCGACGCCGTGCGTTCGGATGCGCGCGGGCTCACCGATGAAGAGTCCTGCGAGCGGGCGGCCGTGGTCGAAGAAGCAGGTCGGCTGATCGACGCGATGCGGGTCGCGAGCGCGGCCGACCTCGCGCGACGGTCCCGCCCCGAACTCGGCGAGGCTGCCCTCGCGCGACGTCACGGCTGCCGCACCGCGGCCCAACTTCTGGAGCGCATCGCCCGGGTGTCGGCGCGAGAGGCGGCCCGGCGCGCGCAACTCGGGTCGGTGCTGGCGCCGCGGTGCGCGATCGACGGCTCGCCGCTGCCCCCGCAGTTCGCGATCGCCGGCGCGGCTGTCGAGCGTGGGCGGATCGGGGTGGATGCGGCGTGGGCGATCACCCGCGCGCTCGGCCAGGCGGCGGCACATGCGTCACCGATCGACCTCGACGCTGCCGAAGAGCACCTCGTCGCCGCAGCCGAAACGGATGCCGCGGATCTGGTCGCGGTGCAGGCTCGGTTGTGGCGCGAGGCACTCGACCCCGATGGAGCCGAGCCTCGCGAAGACGAGCTACGGGCCCGCCGGGAGTTCCGCCTCGGTCGCGAGGTCGACGGCATGACCCCGTTCCACGGCTGGGCCGACCCGAGTTCCGCCGCAGTGTTGCGCGCGGCGGCCAGCGAACGTACCTCGCCGTATCGGCAACCGCGGTTCGTCGCCGAGGGCGACCCCGACGTCGACTGCGAAGGGCTGGGCGTCTTCGGCGAAGACCGCCGCACACGACCGCAGAAGTCGTTCGACGCATTCATCGGGCTGCTGCAGGCCGGCATCCGCGCCGACGCCCAGTTCACCGGATCGCTGCACTCGATCGCGACGGTCAACGTCACCGTGTCGCTCGATGCCCTCGTGTCAGGGGTCGGTCACGCCTTCCTCGACGACGTCGACGAGGCGATCTCTGCCGCGACGGCCCAGCAGCTCGCCTGCGACGCCGGCTACCGCCTGCACATCACCGGCAGCAAAGGCGAACCGCTCTGGCAAGGCGAACGGAAGCGCTACTTCACCGCCGCCCAGCGAAGATCCTTGGCCGTCCGAGACGGCGGCTGCGTCTGGCCCCAGTGCACGTCGCCACCCTCGTGGACTCACGCCCACCACGTGATCCCGGTATCGGAGGGCGGCCCCACCGATATCGACAACGGCACCCTGCTCTGTCCGTACCATCACCATCTGTTGCATCGCGGCGAATACCGAATGCGGATGAGCAGGGGCCAACCCGAACTGCTCGCCCCGCGATGGATCGATCCGGATCAGATCTGGCGTGCGGTCGGTCGGAGCCGCCTGCGCGCGACCGCGTGAACTAGGCGGGTTCAGGCCGGTGGGTGGCGACGCTGCCGGAAAGAATCACGGACAAACCCGAACTGCACGAGCGAGCACGCTCGCAAGCTGGCCGTTTGAACTGGGAGCATGGCCCATGCCCTTCACCGCTCTGCATCGACTGCTCGGCCGCGCCCCTGGTGAGG